>JAYVFS010000026.1:0-5996 GCA_043772905.1 Saprospiraceae bacterium
ATGGGCGGCGGTGCCAACTTCCTTTTCCTCGGCACAGGCGACCCCGCAGTAACAGATGCTTTGGTACTTTTGGCGATGAAATATCCAGACAGAATGGGTGTGATGATTGACTACAATGAGGCAGTGTCACATCAATTATATGCAGGTTCAGATTTTCTGATTATGCCAAGCCGAGTAGAGCCTTGCGGTCTCAATCAAATGTATTCTTTGCGCTACGGCACGGTGCCGATTGTACGCAGCACAGGCGGATTGAAAGATACCGTAACGGATATTGCATCACCCAAAAGTGGTTCAGGTATTCGATTCGATGAATTTGATATTGATGAAGCCATGACGGCATTGCACAGGTCTATGCGTCTTTGGTGGGACAACAAACGTGGGTTCATGGCTTTGCGCCGCAGCATCATGCAAATTGATAATTCTTGGGAATATGCGACGGGGCAGTATATCGCTTTGTATGAAGAGATTGCTGAACTTTAATCGATGAGGCTGTCTAAAAAGGCAAAGGCATATTTTTCGCTACGGAATATTGTTTCGTTTTGAACACCATGTTCGGGGAACTTTAAAAGTTCCCCGAACATAATCGTCTTCCGAAAGAATAATATTTGGTGTAGAACAAGTATTCCCTTTTGATACAGCCTCAATCTCAAGCCATCATCAACTCCCCTACTTCAACAACCTCCATCACCACATTCAAGGTATTATACACGCCTGTTTTGACTTCAAAGTCGTCAAAAACCACATCGTTGTAGCCTTTGCAACTGAATATCACCCTATATTCTCCATTTGCCATTTGTGCAATGTCAAACTTGCCAAATTTATCCGTTAGATATATCTTTTCTTTGCCATCAATCACGATTTTGACCTTTTCAATGCCTTTTTCTGTTTCTAAATCCGTCACTTTACCTCGTATGCCTGCCACGCTGGCACTCACGACTTGGTCTAAAATATTTGTAAACGTGAATTGGTCGCGCAAGGCGGGTTCTTTTCTAAAGATAGCCCGAGCATCTGTAAACATCAACATCATCTTTTTGTAGAGATTATTGTTCGCTTCTGTATTGTCCTTCGTCAAGCCTGTGGCGGTTTTTGAACTTTCATTGTACCCCTTTCTCTGTGTATTGTATTCGGCAACGACGGCTTCATAGTCTGCCAAAAAAGAATCCGTCATATTATTATCCGCTTTCAAAGCCGCCTCATTATTTTTGATAAATTTAATCGCCGAATCGTTCAAGTCATTCATGGCACCTTCATTGCCTTGTTCCGCTTTGTTGAAAAACGAAGAACCTGCGGCATCGTACTTTACCTCCAACAATTCTGGTCGAAAAGCCGACGCCATCAATACCTTTAACATCAAAAAATGGTGGCAACAGTCCTCGATTGCCGCATCCAAATACACCCGAAACGTACTTGGTTCATCCTTCCGAGTTTTGAAATTGGGAATCGCTTTCGCCGCCGCTACTTCAAGGATGCGGTCGTTGATATACCCCTCAGTATAAATGCCTTTCAGCTTCGCAAAACGGGGTAATTGGCTGCGGCAAAGTGCCCATGCGAGGGGAACAGCAAGATATAACTCTTGTTGTGAACAATTAAAAGAAGAAGTCTTTTTCATCTTATGAATTTTTTAAAAATTAAAGGAATAAAATACACAAATCTTAAAAGATTAATATAAAATACGACACCTCTTTTTGTTTGTTGCAAAAACAGTTACAAATTAATAAATAAAATACATTATTTTTTTTGATGTGGAAATAAAGCATTTTTATCTGCCAAAACAGTTTTCCTATCGGGTAGTACCAATCGCCTACACGGTAAGGGTCATCTGCCATTCGGTTGGCTTTTTTAGGACACGGTAGTGTCGTTCCTTCACACGGTAGCCTTGTTTCTTCGCACGGTAGTCTCTTTTCTCGACACGGTAGCCTTGTCCGACTATCGGGTAATACATTTCGGACATTGGATAGTGTTTTTTTGGGAAAAATGATGATTTTAGAGATTTCCAAACCTTTGAAAGATTAATAGAAGAAAAAAGAGAAAGCCGATTGGGGCAAACAGTAAACACTATTAAGTATAGCCACCTTCAGTGTCCAACTCAAATAATAAAATTAATAAATTTTTTTTTGATATTTCCTTGTATGTATAGAAATTGTTTTTTTATATTTACACCATCGCTTTTAGTCGTCTGCCTATCTTTTATACTTTTTCATAAAATTTTGAGATTAACGTACTTATATTGATACTGTCCAATATCAAGGAGTGTCGTATTTGCATACTGCCTTATACGATATATTAGCTTGAGCAGCGGAGTTGTGAGAAATTACCGCGATTTGGCGGCAAGCCAGATGTTCGCTGAAACCAAAAAGAAAAAAATCCGTTCTTCGATTAAACAAAAGGAATAAAACAGAAAAAATACTCATTATTAAATTCTAAAACGATACAAAAATTGATTAAGAAATTTTTACTACTCTACATTATTGTGCTTATCAGCAACATTTCATGGGCGCAGGCAGACTTAACATTAACAGCTTTCACAACTGTCCCGTCATCGGCAAGTCGAGGTGACTTGTTCGCTGCCAATATTACAGTAAAAAATATTGGTAATCGTGCAGCAGATACATCTTTTATCATGTTATATCTAAGTAAAAATGCGACAAACTTGGAATCAGAGCAAATTACACGCGCTTCCATTAAGCCGTTAGCAAGTGGGGAATCAGTTAATATACAAATTGCATACGTTATACCCACTAACAAAAATTATTCATCTGGAATATATTCAGCAGTTGCGTATATTGATTATTATAACGAAGTTATAGAGTCTGACGAGACGAACAATTTTTTCAGAGCTGGGACTAACGGTACTTTCCAAACATTTTTTGTAAATAACTCATGGAATAATGAGAAAAAAATTCCTTACCCTATACTTTTTATTCATGGTTGGACAGGTTATGACGAAACATGGAATCCTTTAACCAATAAAATCGAGACAGATTTAGGTTGGACATACGGTGGAGTCTTTAATTACTGTTTAAATCAAGATGGTGATAGAACAACTTGTTCTGGTTCCGCAGATATAAAAGATTGGACAAACAACAATAGTATCAATTTGGGAGATTATTACTATTTAAATTTCGATGTTTCTAATAGTGGTAAACCTCATGTCGGCAATAATAATATTCCTTGGGACGATGATTATAGTAATCAATCAGCTATAGTAAAGCAAGGTATTGTTATAGGCAAAGTAGTCAAAAGGATTTTAGATTTAACAAGAAGCGAAAAAGTAATACTTGTTGGTCATAGTATGGGAGGATTAGCTTCTCGTGAATATTTACATAATAAAACGCTATGGCAAAGTGATGGAAAACATCATATTGCTAAAATACTTACTATCGGAACACCAAATGGTGGCAGCAACGCCGTTGATGGCGATATATTTCGTTCATTTGCTGGATTTGATTTAGGTTCTGAGGCTGCGCGGGACTTTAGATATCAAGAAGGCACGACACCTGGTACTTATTTATTTGGCGGACTAGAGCCAAATGGAAATTATTACAGAAATAACGATGTGAATTGTAGTAATACCAATACCCGAGATGATATTACAGGGTTAAATAACCGTTATTGCGAAACGGATGTCCAATATTCATGTATTATTGGGCAAAAACTCTATATAGGTAGTCTTATAGGTGACGGCGTAGTTGCATCTGAAAGGGCTGATTTGAATAATTATGGAACAACAGTTCGGCCTCCACTAAGCAAACCAGTCGCTAATCGTTTTTATAATAATGCTTCTCATTTATCTGTTCATGAAGATGTACCTACATTTCTTCAAGGTGTAGATGAACCTAAAACTTATGATTTAGCTTACAATATTGAATTAGAAGAATTATATTTTGGCAACGTCACAATTCAAAGTACTAATGACCCTTTTCCATCGCCTTATAATCAAATTGATTTTGATGATTATAAATTTACAATTCCTAAAAGTGGAAATGTAAGAATTTTGCTTTGGAATCTTCCAGTTCATGATTTTACTGTTTATATCGTCAATCAACAAGGAAATGCAATTTTCACGATTCCATCGGGTGGAGGTAGCAATATTGATAGAATTGTATCATTACAAGCAGGGACGTATTTTTTTGAGATTGGGGCTTATCCTACACCTATGAGCTATAGATTTCCATACGCTTATTCTTTATCTTTTACGCCTGCAGTTGGTCCAAATGCAGTATTTTCAGTATCTCAACAGAATGGCTGTGCTCCATTTTCTGTAAATTTTGGAGATGCATCAACAGGAAGTCCTACAAGTTGGCAATGGGTTTTTACAGGCGGAACACCAAGTACATCAACATCTCGCGCCCCATCAGTAATTTATAATAATTCAGGAGTTTATAATGTTTCATTGACTGTAAAAAATGCACAAGGTGTTTCATCTACGATTAACCGAAATGCCTATATCGTTGTGGGAAAACAACCAACGGGAGATTTTCAATATGCAACGAACGGACTTTCTACTAACTTTGTAAGTCAGATAAGCACCAATAATCTAAATTCTTATTTTTCATGGAGTTTTGGAGATGGAACAGGCTCTAATTTAGAGAATCCTGAACATACTTATTTGGCAGCAGGGAATTACAACGTTAATTTAATTGTTTCAAATAGCTGTGGGTCTATAACAATTCCAAAGACAATAAGAATTCAAAGTACACCTACATCGGAAATAGATAAGAAAAATAGAGTTTTACTTTATCCAAATCCTGCAACAGATAAATTCATTATTGAGACTTTATCAGATACAGAAGTAGATTATTTTAGGATTTCAGATATTTTAGGAAGACAATATTTTTCAAATTATTTGTTAGACAAATACACCGAAATTGATACAAGAGATTTTTCAAATGGGATATATATTTTGTCTTTGTACTCTAAAAACATTAAAGTTGGAAGCATGAAAATGATAATTCAAAAATAAGTTTCATAACATTTGTATAAAGTTTTAAAATAAATAATTTATATTTAATAATAATATGAATACGCAAACTTTAATTAATATTAGGAATAATATTTCTAATCATAAACCTGATTCTACATTAAAAATGCTGAAAAGTTATTTAGTTAAAAATGATAATAATGATATGTTCAATTTTGTTATCATGCAAGAAGCGCAATATAAATCGTTGAAAAATCAGCAAATGGCAGGAACTATAGATTCGAATCAATTTGATATTGGTTTGAACAAAATAAATGCAAATATTTTAAATTTGATAGATGAATTAGATGTTATAAAAATAGAAAAGATAGAAATAAAGGCTAAATCAACCTCAAAACCCTTTAACAAATTTGAAAAAATATTTTTAACATCTTTTTGCATTTTTGTAATAATAATGATTTCGGGTTTTACAAAATACTCTTTCTTCAAATTATTTAACTATAATATTTCAACTGAACAGACTAAATCAGATTTATTAGGGAAATCAGTATGCTTTAAAAATGATTCTTGCTGGATATTTTTGTCAAAAGATAACTTTAAAGAATTCAATTTAGTTAATGAAAAAATTGACGGAAATAATTATGAGAAAACTGTAAACTTAAAGTTAGAAGATGCAAGAAGTAGAAAACTATATCACATGAAATTATTCATAAGGTACACGTATGATTTTTATGGATGGAAATTAGATGATAATGCTGTATTTGAATGCTATGGTATCGATGAATAAAGATACTCCAGCTGGCACAGGATGTTCTTTTCAAACAAGTTTCATCATTAAACCAACGAACGGCGGCGCTGGGTTCTGTTTCCAGACAGAACTCACTATCAAGCGGGTCTCCTGACCCGCGAAATAAAAGTAAAAGACACCCCTCAGTATTTGCGCTTAATTTTCCGACTAACTTAAAACCACGCACAACACACATCTCGTATGTTTGTGAAAGAATAAAAAAAGCGCGAAAAAATAAGGATATTAGAGCGGGGAAGTGTGAGTACTATCGTACATCAAACAATTGAG
>JAYVFS010000027.1:0-55974 GCA_043772905.1 Saprospiraceae bacterium
CAAACAACAGGGCAAACTGTTGATGAACTAACAGAATCGTTGACAAAAGGCATAGAAAACGATTCATTAAAAGTGGTGCGTATTTATGGTTGGGTGACAAAAAACATCGTTTATGACAATCATTTTATAAGAAACAAAATTGAAGGCGACACGACATTGTTGCAAGAGCCTTACAACGTCGTTGTTCGAAAAAAAGCAGTGTGCAGTGGTTATTCAAAACTCATCAAAACGATGTGCCGTCAAGTGGGTATTGAATCAGAAACCGTCTATGGCTGGACAACAGACTATCGTGGCGCATTCGACCAACAGGAACACGCTTGGAATGTCGTTAAAATCAACAGTCAATGGTATTTGTTAGATGCGACTTGGGGCTCAAGTGGTTCAGATGCAGTGAAAAAGTACTTCTTAACAGACCCCTCAGTATTCCTTGAAAATCACTATCCACACGACCCAATGTGGCAGTTAACAGACAAACCTATTGGTTTTGATTGTTTTTCAAAAAGAAAGAAATGTTCTTATGATGAAAAAATCGTTTTTAGCTATCGAGATACAATTGAGACTTGGTTAAAAAAAGATTCGTTGGCACGCATGTTTGATTTTGGTCAACGGGCTTTGCGCTATTTTCCCAACGATGTAGAAGCGATTCGAGACATGGCAAATGCGCACAGTGGAGAAGCGTTGATGGCTTACAATGCCTATTTTAATATGAGACAAGCTGCGCTGTCGAAAAAAAAAGATGCTGATGGGCGTACAGAAGCCTTAGCATTGATTGATAAAGCAGAAGCTCATTTATTACAAGCGAAGGAACTTTACGAAAGATTAACGACATTTGCCCGCAAAGGTCAACTGACCGATGCACATTTCAATAGAGATTTGATGGCTGAAAACTTATTGCGCTTGGCAGAGGAGAGGAAGACTGTGGTTCAAATTTTTAAAAAATAAAAAAAGAGGTAGTGCGACAAGCACCACCTCCAGCCCTAACCAAATAAAACCAAATTATAAATTTATCTTTTCAGAAAGTATCTATCAAATTAAAAATTGGGATTATAACTTAATGGTTTTTAGTCGAAGACGTATCTTCAAATTTTTTGTAGTAACCTTGAGTTTTTAAGGTACCCTTTGTGTTTCTACCACACAAAGTTGAGGGTATTATCTGAATATTCAAAATCTTAAACATTTTTGTCTTAGTTTTGGGGCATGATTTAAGGCTGAAAATAAGGACTTTTAAAAACCATACTTTTCAATTTTGAAATTTAAAATTGTATATCTTAAAATTATAAAAATAGTATTTTAAATCTAAACTCATTTAGAAATATAATTCTGTTTTAAAAAATCATAGTCGCACTAAACGCAAATGACCATATTTTTTCAAAAACGAATCAGACATCGTCTAAAAATCAAACTAAGTACCTTTATGAAGAAACAAAATCGCTTTAACGTCATTCTCTTTTCAATCATTTTCTGCTTATTTACCCCCCTCAGTATAACGTCAGTTTTGGGACAAAATACGATTAATAACAGCGACGAAGATGCACTCTTTATCCGTAAAATTTACGATAATGCGCTCACACAAACCAGCACTTATCCCTGGCTTTATGATATGTGTACAAAAATTGGTAGCCGTTTAAGTGGCTCTGACGGTGCTGCAAAAGCCGTTCAATACACCAAACAAATGATGGATACGTCGGGTTTCACCACGCGTTTACAAGCGTGTATGGTACCTCATTGGGTACGTGGCGAAGCCGAACAAGTGGTGATGAAAACAAAAAATGGTAAAATCAAATTACGCTCACTGTCCATAGGTAACTCCATCGGCACAGGCAAAAAAGGTGTTGAAGCCGAAGTCATTGAGGTTAAAAGCCTTGACGATGTAGATAAATTGGGCGACAAGGTGAAAGGTAAAATTGTTTTTTACAATCGCGCAATGGATAGAACGCGCATCCAAACTTTTGAGGCTTATGGTGGTGCAGGCGATCAACGTCATGCTGGAGCTTCGCGTGCGGCTAAATATGGCGCAGTGGCGGTACTTGTACGCTCTCTTTCGACTGAATTAGACGACCGTCCACATACAGGGGCTTTGAATTATGATGATAAATATCCGAAAATACCTGCAGTTTGTATTTCAACAAATGATGCTGAAAAACTCTCAAAAACACTTGTATCTCAACCTTCTATGAAAATTTTTATGCGTAATACGTGTAAAATGTTACCTGATGTTGAAAGCCATAATGTCATCGGTGAAATCAAAGGCTCTGAATTTCCAAACGAAATCATTGTCATAGGTGGTCATCTAGATTCGTGGGACCCTGCACAAGGCGCACACGACGATGGTGCGGGTTGTATGCAAAGCATGGGCGTTTTAGATATTTTGAAAAAATCGGGCTACAAACCCAAGCGGACGATTCGCTGTGTGTTGTTTATGAATGAAGAAAACGGCTTACGTGGCGGCACCAAATATGCTGAAATTACAAAGGGTAATACAACAGAACGCCATATATTAGCACTCGAATCCGATGCAGGTGGCTTCTCCCCTCGAGGTATTTCCTTCGATGCAGACCCCTCAGTATTTATTGAAAAATTCAAAAAAATTAGCTCTTTTGAAGGTTTATTGAAGCCTTATGGCTTGGAATTGACAAAAGGTGGAGCTGGCGCAGATATTGGTCCTTTGAAATCACAAAAATTGCTGCTCGGTGGTTTGCGCCCTGATTCGCAACGTTATTTTGATTTTCATCATACGGCTTTTGATAATATTGAATATGTCAATCGGCGAGAGTTGGAATTGGGGGCTGCGGCTTTGAGTTCTTTGGTTTTTTTGGTGGATAAGTATGGGTTGTAACACTGGCTGTAACTCGAAGCTGCGCTTCGAGCCGTGCGTTCGAGCCCTGCTTTCTGTTACATGTACTCGAATTTACAACTGCTCGAAGCACAGCTTCGAGTTACTACGTCATTCCCAACATATTTTAAACCCAATCCTATTTTGATGTGTTTACCTTACAACTTTAAATATTAATCGAAAAAAAGATAATGAAAAATACAGCGGATATTCAAGTCATACTCAATGACAAAACACAAAGCCTTGATTTACAAGCCATTGCACAAAAAGTCCACAAAGGAGAACGGATTACAGAGGGGGATGCTTTGACGCTTTTTGAAAAAGCGGATTTGAGTTTTGTAGGCGCATTAGCCAATTTTGTAAGAGAAAAAAAACATGGTGACAAGACTTTTTTCAATCGAAACTTCCACATCGAACCAACCAATTTGTGCATTTATACGTGTAAATTCTGCTCATATTCACGCCTTATCAAGCAACGTGGTGCAGACTCTTGGGAATACACGATGGACGATATGATGAACATCATCTATAAATACGATAGCCAACCTGTGACTGAGGTGCATATCGTCGGTGGTGTTTTGCCGCAATATGATTTGCCGTTTTACCTTGAATTTTTCAAAAAAATAAAGGCGCATCGTCCTGAAATACACGTCAAAGCCTTGACGCCAGTTGAATATCACTACATTTTTAAGAAAGCAAAAGTGAGTTATACTGAGGGGATGCGTTTGGTGAAAGAGGCGGGTTGCGATTCGTTGCCAGGCGGTGGCGCAGAGATTTTTCATCCCGATATTCGCAAAATCATTGCGCACGATAAATGTACAGGTGAACAATGGCTCGAAATACACGAAATATGGCACAACTTAGGTATGCGTTCCAATGCGACGATGTTGTATGGTCATATCGAGAAATATGAACACCGTGTACATCACATGAACGAATTGCGGAAATTGCAAGACAAAACAGGTGGTTTTCAGACGTTTATTCCTTTGAAATTTAGAAATAAAGACAATGAAATGTCTGACATTACGGAAAGTACAACGATTGAGGATTTGAAAAACTATGCCGTTAGCCGCATTTTCTTAGACAATTTTGACCACATCAAGGCTTATTGGCCCATGATTGGTCGTCCGACTGCCCAAATTGCTTTGTCTTTTGGCGTTGATGATTTGGACGGTACGATTGACGACACGACAAAAATTTACTCCATGGCAGGTTCAGAAGAGCAAAGCCCTGCCCTTTCGACACATGATTTGGTGAATATGATTCGCCGCGTCGGTCGCAAACCGATTGAACGTGACACCTTATATAATGTCGTGACAGATTTTGAAAAAGTGGAATTTGCTGAGGATAAAGAGTTTCGGGGGTATCTGGCATTGCCTGTTTTGAATTAGTTATTAGACATTAACTTTGCGTTATGGTAAAAAAGAAATTGCTGCCTTTGGGTATTCAAAACTTTCGGGAGTTGAGGAATAAAAACTGTGTTTATGTTGACAAAACAGAAGACATACACCGCCTTGTTACTGAGGGGTGGTATTATTTCCTGTCTCGTCCCCGAAGGTTTGGCAAGTCCTTGATGCTTTCGACGCTTAAAGAATTATTTTCAGGTAGCCGTGAATTGTTTGAAGGTTTGTGGATTGAAAACAATTGGGATTGGTCGAAGTCAAATCCTGTTGTTCATATATCTTTTGCTACTATGCCTTATCAAGGATTGGGTTTAGAAAAAGCGATTTCACTTGAATTGGACAATTATGGCCTGCAATATGGTATCATATTCTCTCAAAATGACATCAAATCTAAGTTTTTAGAACTACTAAAAGGCATTCATGCTCAAAAAGGAAAAGTCATTTTTCTTGTTGATGAATACGACAAACCCATCATTGACTATTTGGAATATGAGAAACTGTCCAAAGCACGTGAGCATCAAGAGATAATGAAAACTTTTTATTCCGTCCTCAAAGACAATGAGGAATATTTGGAGTTTGTTCTCATTACAGGCGTTTCAAAATTCTCAAAAGTGTCTATTTTTTCAGATTTGAATCATTTGACAGATATTACTTTGTTTGATGATTTTGCGGTGACTTTTGGCTATACCGAAGAAGAAATAGTGAAAAATTTTGAGCCTTATCTTTTAGAATGTGAAGCGAAGTTCAAGATGTCACGTGAAGAATTGCTTTTAGAAATGAAGGCAATGTATAATGGGTTTAGTTGGGATGCTGTACATAAAGTTTATAATCCTTTTGGCACACTTAGTTTCTTCAAAGCGCAAGACTTCCACAATTTTTGGTTTGCCACAGGCACACCTACTTTCCTTGTTCAGTTGATGGAAAAACAAGTCAAATTTGATTTTGAAAATACCGAAACAACGACATCAAGCATTGATAAATACAGTTTAGATAATTTGGATTTGATTTCACTTTTGTTTCAAACGGGGTATTTAACCATCAAAGAGCGCAATTATCGTACAGGATATATTTTGTTAGACTATCCAAACCGTGAAATTCGGGAAAGTATGTACAATTTCATGATTAATTCTTTGAAACAGCGGAAAAGTGAAGCCTCCGCACAAGAAGTTGTCCGACACCTAACCTTAGCTTTTCAACAGAACGATTTGGAACGTATCAAAGACTTGATGGAAACGATGTTTGGCGATTTACCGCACAATTTATTTGAAGAAGACGACAAGCGGTCAGAACGTTTTTATCACAGTATTATTCATTTGGTTTTCAAATTTTTAGGTGTTTATATTGACAGCGAAGTGCGTACTTCAAAAGCTCGTGCCGATAGTGTGGTTCAAACGGCTACACACGTTTATATTTTTGAATTTAAATATAGAGAAACAGCAGAAGCGGCATTTGAGCAAATTATCAGTCGCAATTATGTTCAAAAATATATAGCTTCTGAAAAAACCATAATCGGTATTGGTGTTAATTTTGACAAAGAAGAAAGGAGTATTGATGGGTGGAAAGCAGAAATTTTAGTGGCGAAATAATCAAAAAATACATTTTAATTGTCTTGAATAATTCAATTATAGCTTTATTTTTGTAACCAAGCGTATCAATATCTTTAACGAAACCTAATGGATTATGAAAAAAATACTTCTTTTTGTCTGTCTTTCTGCCTATATCTCTTCTTGCACAAAGGATACTAAATTGGCTCATAAAACCAAAATGGCAGAAAAGGAAGCCAAAATGGCTCAATTTGCAGAAGATACAAAGTTAAATTCAACAAAAAGGCCCAAAGAAGCAGTGCCTTCTGATATTGGTCTTGAAGAAATTGCACCTGACCCTGAACATCATACTTGGAAGGATTTGGACAAATACTACAAAGAAGTCATACTGGTTCAGCATTTGGATAAAGACTATACAAGTAATTTGAAAAATAGGACGTTTTTTCACCTCATAGAAGGTTATAAAATGAATGAAAAAGCAGATTTAGAGACAATCGAATTTTATATAAACGAACAGGCGAAAATGCCCTATTTAGCCCAACCAAAAATGCTTTCACTCTGTTTAGAGCGCATGAAAGGACATTGGGAAGAATCACGCATTGCTCAATTAGCTGAAAATGTTAGACTAAAGCAAATAACATCTGTTCAAGAAAAATTTGCTAATAAACCGTCTGTTGTCAAAAAGAAAACAGAAGAATATAATCAGTATTTAACGTACTCAAAAAATTGATTGTCATTCTTTTACATTCAAAACAAAACGGCTACCACTTACAAGCGGCAGCCGTTTTGTTTTATCATGACAATTGACTGAATTATTTATGACTAAAATTTGCCTTCCGTTTCTCTACAAAAGCAGATGCCCCTTCTTTAAAATCGTTTGATTTTGAACATTTACCAAACTCAACTACTTCTCTAAAAAAGCCTGCATCACCACCCGGGTCAAAGTAAGCATTAACTGCTTCTATGACTTTTGTTATTGCAAAAGGTGCTTTTGTTGCTATTTTTGTAATAATTTCCTTCGCTTTTGCCACCGTTTGACCTTCTTCAACCACATGATTGACCAAGCCGATGCGGTACCCCTCAGTGGCGTCAATCATATCAGCCGTCATCATCAGTTCTAAGGCTCTGCCTTTACCGACGAGTTGCACCAAACGTTGTGTGCCGCCATAACCGGGGATAATACCCAAATTAACTTCGGGTTGACCAAACTTAGCATTGGGCGAAGCGATGCGGATATGGCAAGCCATCGCCAATTCGCAGCCGCCGCCCAGTGCAAAACCATTGACTGCTGCAATAACAGGCTTGTGAAAACGCTCGATGTTTTGGAAAATATCCTGCCCACTTTGCGCCATTTGTTCGCCTTTACCTTCCAAATTCAAAAATTCAGAAATATCTGCACCCGCCACAAACGCCTTGGGTCCAGCACCGGTGATGATAACGCCTTTTAAGTCTTTTATTTCTTTAAAATCGCTTTCAAAAAAGCTTTTTAATTCAGCCATAGTTTGTTGATTCAAAGCATTGAGTGCTTTTTCGCGGCTGATTGTCAGTGTTATAATACCGCCGTCATTTTCGACGACTACATTTTGATAATCCATTTTTTTTAGATGATAGTGGATAATGGATAATGGATAATGAACAATTTTGAGTATTATCCATTATCAACTATCCATTATCCGTTATTTAAAAGTCTTTTCCGTAGTTTTCGTAGCCAATACGTGCCAAATGTTCGTATTTTCGGGTTACTTCATTAGCCAACTCTTGTTTGTAGGCGATGACTTTATCTTGCATGATTTTATCACTGCTGCCTAATATTTGGGCTGCTAAAATAGCAGCATTTTTGGCAGCATTAAGGGCAACAGTTGCCACAGGCACACCATTCGGCATCTGCAAAATGGAAAGAATGGAGTCCCAACCATCAATGGAATTCGAGGCTTTTATGGGTACACCAATGACAGGAAGCGGTGTTAAAGAAGCGACCATCCCAGGCAAATGCGCTGCGCCACCTGCACCCGCAATGATGACTTTCACACCTCGTGTATGTGCTTCTTTTGCAAAACTAACCATCCTATCGGGCGTGCGGTGCGCTGAAATAAAGGTGATTTCAAAGGGAATACCGAAACTTACGAGCAATTCGGCGGCTTGTTTCATGATGGGCAAATCGGAATCTGAACCCATAATAACGCTAACGTGGACAACTTTCATATTTATTTTTTTATAAATAAGCGATACAATGACGTACCAATCAAAATGCAACCGACAGCAATCATGCTATAATCCCATGTACTACGTTCGGGTTGTTGCAGTTTAGAATAAATGATAATAGCGGCAATCGCTATGTAAACATACTCCATGTATTTCTTATTCATACGTGTATTTTTAAGCGATGATTCGCAATTCGTTTTTTAAATTTAAGGCTATTTCTACTGCTTTTTCGACGTTTTTGTTTAGAATTGTCACATGACCCATTTTGCGAAAAGGCTTCGTGATGTGCTTGCCATAAAGGTGAATATGCACCCCCTCAGTATTTAAAGCGTTTTCAAAGCCATCAACGACTGCCTCGCCTGTATAACCTTCTGCACCGACTAAATTGAGCAAAACCGAAGGTTTGCGAATCGCTGTTGAACCTAAAGGTAAATTCAATATTGCCCGCAAATGTTGTTCAAATTGCGATGTTTCGGTCGCTTCAATGGTGTGATGCCCTGAATTATGGGCACGCGGCGCAACTTCATTAATGAGTAATTGACCATCTTTTGTCAAGAAAAACTCAACGGCTAACAGACCGCACATTTTGAACTTTTTTATCAATTGTTTCGCTAAATTCTGCGCCGCCCGTTCTATATTTTTAGGAATTGACGACGGACACAATTGATAATCTAAGAGGTTTGCTTTTGGGTCAAACACCATTTCTACTGAGGGGTATGCGACGACTTGTCCCGCTTCATTTCGAGCGACAATGACCGCTATTTCTTTCTCAATGTCAACCAATTGTTCAATTAAACAAGGTTCTTGTGGTAGTTTTTTGATGTCTTCCGCAGTCCTCAATATCGAAACACCTTTGCCATCGTAGCCGCCACTGCGTGATTTCCAAACGCAAGGCAACGTAACTACCCCCTCAGTAATTTTATCAAAAAGCTGAAAATCAGAGGTTGGCAATTTGTGCTTTTGATAAAACTGCTTTTGTAAACCTTTGTCTTTTATGATATTTAAAGCCTTAGGGTTGATATGAACTTTAACGCCTTCTTTTTCTAAAACAGTCAATGCCTTGACGTTAACGTGTTCAATTTCAATGGTTAATACATCAACCAAACGCCCAAATGCCAAAACATCTTCGTATTTATTGAAATCTCCAACAATGAAATGTTTACAATATGATTCCGCAGGAGACCCTGCCGCATCTAATACGTAAATTTCTAAATCCCAATCTGCGGCTGCAAGGCACAACATTTTGCCTAATTGTCCACCGCCTAATATGCCTACTTTTTTCATGTTTGATTATTTTTCAATGGGCGGTACCCATTATTATCACATTCAATGGGCGGTACCCATTGCTAACACATCACGCCCTTTCAGGGCTTTTCGTTTTTTAATCCTAATTTTGCACCTTCTTCTAACATCATTTGGAAGGCTTTTTCATATTCATTTGGAATGATACCGTCCAGAATCGCTTCACGAATAGCCGTTTTTATTGTACCGACTTCTCTTGATGGTGGAATATTAAACGTTTCCATAATCAATTCACCTGTAATTGGTGGTTGCCAATTGCGAATACTGTCTTTTTCTTCAACTTCATGGCAACGTTGTTTGACAACTTCATAATTTTCGAGATAACGAGCGACACGTGCGGCTTGCTTTGACGTAATATCCGATTCACACAAAATGAACAAGTCCTCTAAATCGTCTCCCGCATCAAAAAGTAAGCGACGAATGGCAGAATCTGTAATATTTTCATTGGTCAAAGAGACAGGACGATGGTGCAAACGGACGATTTTTTGCACATATTTCATGCGGTCGTCAAGCGGCAAACCTAAATTGCGGAACAAACGCGGTATCATGGCTGCACCGACTTCTTGATGCCCATGAAATGTCCAACCTTCAACTTTATCGAATCGTTTTGTAGCGGGTTTGCCGATGTCGTGCATGACTGCTGCCCATCGCAAATAGATGTTGTTGGTACGCCGAGCGGTGTTGTCTAAGACTTGCAGTGTATGCCAAAAATTGTCTTTATGACCAATGCCTTCCTTCGTTTCAGCCCCTTTTAAAGCAATCATTTCAGGGAAAATGATTTGCAAAAGTCCTGTTTGCATCAACATAGCCCAACCTACTGAGGGGGTCGGTGTTGCCATTATTTTCTCAATTTCTGAAATAATGCGCTCTTTTGAGATGATTTTGATGCGACTTTTTAAATCACCAATAGCTTTAAAAGTTTCATCTTCGATGCGAAAACCCAATTGTGTTGAGAAACGAATGGCCCGCATCATGCGTAAAGGATCGTCAGAAAATGTTTTACTCGGTTCGAGTGGTGTTTGAATTACTTTTTCTTCAAGGTGACGAATACCGTCAAAAGGGTCTATGATTTCACCAAAACTCTCTTCATTTAGGCTAACAGCTAAGGCGTTTATAGTAAAATCACGCCGATTTTGGTCGTCTTCCAAAGTACCATCTTCAACGGTTGGTTTGCGAGAATCGGTGCGGTAAGACTCTCGACGTGCGCCAACAAACTCCAATTCAATGTCTTTGTAACGAAACATCGCCGTGCCAAACCGAGCATAGGTGACGACACGAGGCGAAGGGCGCATTTTTGCCGCCACCGCTTCAGCTAATTTTATACCCGAACCAACGCAGACAATATCAATATCTTTTGAAGGTCGAGCCAACAACCTATCGCGGACAAAGCCGCCGACGACATACGCTGGAAAGCCTAATTCGGATGCCGTTTCGCTGATAATGCGGAAAATCTCACGCTCGTGCGGTTGGATTTGGAATATCATAATTGTCTATTGTGCCTTCGGATTGATGCAAGTTTATATTTTGCGCGGCAAAAGTAGGGTTTTAGGTGCAATTATCCATTAATCGAAGACAATTTCCCCAAAATACTGAGGGGTATGAAAATCAGGTTTTGGGGTTCCGATATTATTCCATGACAAATAATGCGGTTTGGTGAGCCCATCGCCACATTTATAGAAATTAGCTCGACAAGTTTTACCTTTTACTGTTTTTATATTGTGTTGAAAAAAACAATCCACAGGTATTACAACAGTCATTGTCCAATCTAATGCGCCAAATTTTTCATCAAAAGGTTGATTGCCAAGCGTGGATTCGGCTATAATTCTATTTATAGTCGCATCATTTGCTGGCGTTCTACCATTCCTCGTCTTGCCTGCATACAAGAGTTTCGTACCGATACAATTGAATTCAAAATTGTAAAAAACGCCATCGTTTTCAGGTGTGATAAAAAACTCAACGCAGCTGTCTTTCCAAACGGCTCCGTTGTTTTGCGTGGCTTTGGCGATGATGCTGTTTTCTTGAACGGTGTACCGTATATATATATGTGTGCCGTCGTGTGCGATGGCAAAATGAACAGTTGGTTTGTCTTTGTCGTTTGCCCAAGGCATGATGTCAATCGCAACGGGTGCTGGGAAATCAAAAAACGGAAAGGTGTTGCCCGTTTGGTTGATGTATGGAACGTTTAATTTTTTCATTTTATGATGAATTTTAGAATAGTGAGGAGGCTGTCTCAAAAGGCAGTGCTCAAATTTCGCAAACAGAATTTTATTTCGGAACTCGTTCAATCTTAGGAAGATTTTAAATCTTCCTAAGATTAGACGTTCGAAAACCTAATAATATTCTGTACGAAAAAACGAGTTTTACCTTTTGAGACAGCCTCCTGTGGCAACATTATGAATCAGTTACTATTTAGGTAGTGTTTCAAAATCAATATCTGGTTTTTGTCCATTGGCTTGTCGTTCAAAAACAGTATTTAAAGGTGTATAATGAGAAAAAAAGCCACAATTGCTCAACACAAATTGATTGCCCTCAACGCCACCCATAAAATCCATTCGCGCTTTCTTGCGGGCTGTGGCATCGTTGGTAAATCTGGCAGTTGTCAACTCTGTCCACACCCCCTCAGTATTACAAGCCCATTGGTTGCTGTAAAAACCTTTGCGATTAACAGCACCTCGTTCTGGGTCAAAGTTTTCTAAAAAGGAATGTGCCTGAGTGTACCATGTTTGGGTTTGTGGACGCTTAAAAGAAGCAATCAAATGCCATTCATCCGTCAAAGGGTCGTAGAAATAAGAGGTATAAGTCGTTGAATTGTCGCTATTCGGTTTAATACGCGTTAGAAATGAATAGGTCACATCTGCTTGCCAATCGAAGATGAGATAGCTTTGTCCACCAGAACCTTCGTTGCCAAATTCGCCTGTATGAACGTCTTTTCCTTTGCCAAGCAACACTATTTTCATAGCATCAGGAATCTTTTTTGGATCATCCGTTGTAAAAGGACTCCAAACTGAAAACAAAATACGACGTTCAAAGTCGCTGTTTACTTGAATGCCAAAGTAGCCTTCTCCGAAACCATTGGACATATAATATGAACCAATGATGTCCTTGCCTTTTGGAATTGTGATTTCATTATAAAACCATTCGATGTTTTCTTTTGGCAAAGTATAGTTTAAATGCACGGATGGTCCGCGACGTCCCCAATAAAACTCGTCTTTCACGAACTGAAATTTATCAGGCGAGGCGTTGATTTCTAAGGATTGAATATCGGCAAACGTCTTTCCTCCTTTCTCCAAACCCTGAATTTGGATAGCAACATAGCCTGTATCGATAGTGTACGTTCCAATGTCGTAATTGGTCCAATCTGATACATGAACAGACACTTTTAGGTGACTCCTACCTAAATGAATGTCAAGTGTATTGGTGTTTATTGCTTTTGCATTCAAAGAAAAAGTATATGAACCTTTTTCTAAAAATCGGATATAAATGGTTGCAAATACTGAGGGGTCTGTCCAGTTACTTATGCCCGTTTCCGTCAATTCAATGCCTGTTTCGCCATAATTGTTAAAAAAAGTATTACCCGCAAGAGGAATTGTTGTGCTATTTGCAGTCAAAAAAGTATTTTGAACTTTACAGTTTAGCGTCAAAATGAAAAAGATGAAGGCAATTGAAGTAATGCGCATAATGGTCGATGTTTAGAATTAAAATTTAGAAATAGTCATAAGATTTTTCAGACTACAAGGTAAAAATCTAAAGCATGAAGTCATAATATTTATAAAATTTCGCCTGTCATTTTGCATCTTTGTTCTTTCAATTGCAAAATTTAATTACGCATTATTTAACTAAACAATTAAGAATTTATGAAAAAAGCACTCATCTGCTTACTTTTTCTATGCCTTTGCATAGAAATAAGTGAAGCACAGAATCCAACCATTCAAAGAATTGACCCGACAAATTGGTGGGTCGGTATGAGAAATCCAGACTTGCAATTAATGATTTATGGCAAAGATATCAAAGGCTCACAAGTAAATATCAACTACGCAGGTGTTAAAATCCAGAGTATTCAAGAGGTCGAAAACCCTAATTATTTGTTTGTAAATGTAACCATTGCGCCTGATTGTAAGGCGGGTCAATTGATGGTTGAACTCTCGAAAACAATACAAATCAAGGATAAAAAGAATAAAATCGTTGATCAAGTTGTCAAAATTTCACAGCCCTATCAACTGAAAGTCCGCGACCAAAAGCCACAAGAAATCAACTCTAAGGATTTTATTTACCTCATTCTGCCCGATAGATTTTCAAATAGCGACCCAAGTAATGATAAATTCGCAGACATGGCAGACACCGAATCTGACCGCAACAACCCTTTTCTGCGTCATGGAGGTGATTTACAAGGCATTACCAATCATTTAGAATATCTACGAGATTTAGGTGTTACGGCTCTTTGGCTCAATCCAGTTGTTGAAAACAACCAACCGCAAACAAATGAAGGCGGTGCGATGCGTTCAGCCTATCATGGCTATGGTTTTACAGACCATTACAATGTTGACCGTCGTTTGGGCGGCAATGCGGCGTATAAAAAAATGGTGGAATCGGCTCATGCGAGTGGCCTGAAAGTTATCCAAGATGCGGTCTATAATCACGTCGGCATCAACCATTGGTTTTTGAAAGATATGCCCATGAAAGATTGGCTACATCAATGGGATACATATACGAATACATCGTATCGGGATGAACCTGTTGTGGATTTTGTACATGGCAATCCGAGCGATTTTAAAGTGCAACAAAACGGTTGGTTTGTACCATTTCTGCCTGACCTCAATCATCATAATACATTCGTAGCCAATTACTTAATTCAACATGCTTTGTGGACAGTTGAGTATTTTGGCATTGACGGTTGGCGCATAGATACCTATCAATACAATGATTTAGAATTTATGAATCGCTGCAACAAAGCTTTGTTAGACGAATATCCAAAAATGTTTATTACAGGTGAAAACTCCGTTCATAGCCCGATTAGTCAAGCGTATTATACAAGGAATAATTTGTATGTGCCGTTCAAAAGCAACCTGCCTTCGCCCAACGATTTTGTCCTTTTTCATGCCGTTGCACCTGCCCTTACTGAGGGGTTCGATTGGGGCAAAGGATTCAATCGTTTGTACAGCACTTTGGCAGAAGATATGGTTTATGAAGACCCTTCTTTGAATATGACTTTTTTAGATAATCACGATGAAAACCGCTTCTTTTCAATGATAAAAGAGGACATGAATAAGTACAAACAAGGCGTAGGTTTTTTGTTAACAACACGTGGCACACCGTCTATGTATTATGGCACTGAAATTTTAATGAAAAACTACAAAAACCCTTCTGATGCAGAAGTCCGAAGAGATTTTCCTGGTGGTTGGAAAGAAGATGCGCAAAACAAGTTTTTGGCAAAAGACAGAACAGCACAAGAGAATGAAGCCTTTGATTTTGTGAAAAAACTGGCGCAATACCGCAAAGGTTCAACGCCTTTGCAAACAGGTAAATTGACGCAATATCTACCTGTAAATGGTATTTATGTCTATTTTCGGCACAATGAACAAGGTTCAGTCATGGTCATTATGAGCCAAAATGAAACAGAACAGACTTTATCAACACAACGTTTTTCGGATAATTTGAGGACTTTTTCAAAAGGTAAAAATGTGTTGACGGATGCGGTGATTTCAGATTTGAAGAGTTTGACCGTTCCTGCACATTCTATTCAAATTATTGAATTAAAAAAATAATATAACTGTATATTATTAATGTCATTTGTTGAATGGCTCAGGTATAGTAAACGGAAATAGAATAGGTTTTTTATTTTTTTTGCAAAAAAAAACAAAAACCTATTCTATTTCCGTTTACTATACCTTGTCCGAAATGAAAAATGCCTACTAAACATCATCGTTCAGCAGGCATTTTTCACTTAAAATACTGAGGGGGTATAAATTTCAAATTCAATTATGAATTGTACATTTTCGTGTAATATTCATCCGCCATACGGTCAGAATCGAATTCAGGCGCGACATCAATCATAGATTGTTTCACAACTTTAACCCATTCTTTTGGCGAATCATAATACAATGGAACAATTTTGTTTTCTAAAATCTCGTACATCGCTTTCAAATCATGCTTGTCTTGTTTTTTAACTGGCAAATTGTGATCTAAATTTGGAATAACGAAGCAGTTTTCACCATCTTTCGCAAATTCAGGCACCCAACCATCGCCAATTGAAAAGTTAACACTCGCATTCATAGCTGCCGTCATACCACTCGTACCAGAAGCCTCACGTGAGTAACGTGGGTTGTTGAGCCAAATGTCAGAACCTTGTTTCATCAAACGAGATAAACGCAATTCGTAGCCAATCAAAATGGTACAGTTAGGAATATCAAGCGTTTTTTTATGAATATCATTAAATACGTCAATCGCTTCCCAATGCAACGGATAAGGTTTACCCGCCCAAATCACTTGAACAGGTTTTTTACTATTCAAGGCAATTTTTCTGAAATGTTTGAGGTCACTCAAAATCAAATCAGCCCGTTTGTACTCTGCAAAACGTCGCGCCCATACAATCGTCAACGCATCAGGGTCAAGTATTTTACCAGTTTGGTCTTCAACTTCTGCAAAAAGAGCCAATTTCAGCTCACGTTTGCGCGCCATCAACAATTCGTCGTCGTTGGTTTGTAAAGCTTTTTCTAAGATTGGATCAACCCAATAACGTTTGTTTTGCGCATTCGTAACATGTGTAATTTCACAAATATCCTTTGAATCTTTCCACATATCACGCGAAACGTCACCATGAATTTTTGAAACCGCATTAGACAGTTTAGCCATACGTAAAGCAACAAGTGAATGATTAAACGTTTTCTCTTTGCTTTTCCAAAGGTGCATGATGGTTTTAGGATTAACACCCGCCAAAAAGCCTGTTTCTTTAATCAATTCAAAGTCACTGCGCTCATTACCCGCATCTTCGGGTGTATGTGTCGTGAAAATAAGACGATTTTTGACTGCGGCAAAATCACCTTTGTATTTATTGAGCAACCAGAAAGCAACTGGTAATGGATGCGCTTCATTGAGATGATAAATGTCAGGTGTGTAACCCAATGCTTCCAAAGCCATTGCACCGCCGATACCTAAAACAATATATTGACCCAGACGAATGAGTTTGTCGTCGTCGTAAAGTTTATCAGTAATTGAGCGAGTCAACTCATCATTTTCTTCTGTATCGGTACTCAACAAAAGGATGGGAGCAGTCTCAAAAGTGTCAGGTTCAAGTTTCCAAACTTTAACAGTCACCTCACCATTCATAAAAGGCACCTTCACCTTTACACCTGTATCTTTGAGAAAATTATTATATTTTATTCGAAATTTAGTCCCTAACGAACCGTCTTTTTTACGGGTTTGGTCATAATAACCTTTTTTCCAAAGGAGACCAACGCCAACAAGATTTTGTTTAAGGTCATAACAACTGCGCATGTGCGAGCCTGCCAAAAAACCTAAACCACCGCTATAAATTTTAAGGGGTTGGTGAATACCGAACTCCATACTGAAATACGCAACGGGTTTGGCGTACTTCTCGTCAATCTTATAAGAATGCATTGTCAAGTTGATTATTGTTAAAAATACACGAACTTTTGTGAAGCCGCAAAGGAATGAAAATTTAGCTGAAATATCAAAAGAAATGTCTAAAAACACATAAGATACGTGTATCAAACACTGTTCCAAACAGACAATTAGATGCGCGCGCATTTTGTTAATAAAAGTTTCAAGCAGAGTAATTTGATTTAAATGCACCGTAGAAATAGTAATTTCCAAAGTTTAAATTGTCAAAATATACCCCCTCAGTATTTTACTTTGTTTTTTGAACCTCATACCATTCTGCATCCTTATCAACATTTATCATCGCGTAAAGGCATAATAAATGACATAAAACCAACCAAAAAAGGCATGAATAATCGCCCATAAAATGGATTTATTGCGTGTCCAACTCAACACAACACCTAAAATTGAACCTAAACCAATACCCGTATTTACGACAGTGACATCAAGTAGTAACATATTTATATGGATTTTATATTGTTAAATAAGAACACAAATCTTCATTAAAAGACTTTTGTTGGCAAATAAAAATGATTAAAAGGATATTTTCAACGACTATGCCAAAAAGGAAGGATAAAAAAAACGCCCGTCGCTGATAAATTCAGGACGAGCGCCATATGCAGATTGTTCACACTACTTTTAGTTTCTATTGAGATTTTCGCCACATTTGGATTTGTCTTATACAATACATTAAACTTCAGCGGTTGTATTTCCTATAATTATTTTTTAATCCATCATAATCAAAAACCCAAGTGCGAATATAAAAGCATAAAATCAATGTACCAACATTCAATAAAATTTATATCAAAATTTTGTGACATGATTATCGGACATAAAATGAGTTTTATTTATCATAAATAATTGATTACCATTAATTTAACTTTAAAATACCTTCAAAATATACGACATTAATTTACCACATAAAAACAAAAAGAAGTCACAGATTTTATGGTCAAATGGCTTTAACAGCGCGTGTTATCTCTCTTTTGAAAGGTGGACCGGGTAAAGGCTCTATTTTAAAGCCAACTTCTTTCAATATCCTTTTTACTTTACCCTTTGCACAATAAGTCGTCAACACACCATTAACACACAACGCATCATACATTTTTTGCATTATCGGTTGTTCCCAAAGCTGCGGTTGTATTTCTGGCGCAAAAGCATCAAAATAAATGAGATGGATACTGCTATGAAAATCTATACTTTCTATGGAAGCCAATCGTTTTTCAAATAAAAAGTAAGGACTCAATTCATGGCACTCATTCCAAGAACAATTGTGCATTGCTCTGAAAATATCGGCGGGGAAATGAAGTTGTGTTTGATAATTGAGTACTTCGGCATCTTCTATACTGAGGGGGTACATTTCGTAAGTGATATATCGAATTTTCTGTCGCAAATGCTCCGCTTCTATCCATGTCATCAAGGCATTTAACCCTGTACCAAACCCTAATTCAAGTATAACAATCTCGGCTAAGTCTTGTTGAAGTACATTTTTCAAACCTGCATCAATAAATATATGTTGCGTTTCTTGAATCGCTCCGTGTGTCGAATGATAGGACACACCAAATTGTTCGGAGAAAAAAGAATGTGAACCGTCATCGGTTAAAAATACAGGCATAATTTAATGGTGAATGGTGAATGGTGAATGGTGAAATTATACTTCTACAAACAGAAAAGGACACCGTTTGGTGTCCTTCAAATATTTTTTTAGCTGACTTTAATTAACATAGCAATCATGAAGTTCTTGAACACTGATATCTAAATGAGATGCGTCATAAGTACATTCGCCATTCCGAATCAACAAAACTTGTGGTGACTCATGATAAATACCGAATTTTTCAGCAACTGCTTTTGAGAGATTGCGAAAAGAGAGCAAATCAAGATAATAAGGTTGCATGTCATCTGAAGAAAAATCCCAATTCTTTTCAAGACGTGCTTTTGCCATTGATGAGATGCTACAAGACGTCGAATGTTTGAAAATCAAACAAGGAACTTCGTTAGATTGCTGTGAAATTTCAGCTAATTGTCCCTCACTTGTGAGGGGAATCCATTGAATCATAAGATTATCTTTTTACATCTGCTTTTGCTTCGAACTTGTAAGGGCAACCAGAACCGCGTTGACAAGCACTAAACATGGTTGTTATCGTAAGGACAGTAATAACTGCGAGAAAAATGTTTTTGATGAGTGACCTATTCATTTTTTTTAAAGAATTTTGGATGTTCTCGGAAATTTTTGCAAAAATATAGTTTTTTTAATTAGGAGTGTCGTGAAAGGCTCTTAAAAAACGTACTTTTAAGTGAAATATTTTAAAAAAGCAAATTAGTTTTCAGTCATTTCCGCAATTAACCCGAATTGCATCAAGTGGTGGCGGAAATGTCGGGCATGGTTTTGAACCCATTCATCGAAATTGAAAGCCCCAAAAACGGGATGTAAAGTCGTAATGCCTTCATGTTCGTTGAAGTAATCATCAAAACGTTGCAACTGGTTGAAAAGTTCCATTTTCGCTTCCTCAATATTAAAAAATTGAACAGGTCGTGGCTCTTCTGGCGCAAATTGTACGCGAAAATTACGCGGCATCGGCACATCTTTTTCAAAAAAACGCATTTTACGATAGGCCAAACGCTCCGCATCGGCATTAGGTTCAATGTTTAAACGACCGTTGGAAGTACTCACAACTAATATCAAATGTTCAATCATTTGTTGTGCATTCATTTTACCCCAGAGAGCAGGTGAATCAGTTTTTAGACCCCTCAGTAAAAGAGGAAATTCTTCGTATAAAAAATGTTTATAGTCCATTTTTAAGTGAAAAGTTGTAAGAAAAAAGTGAAAAACATAAAGTGATAAGTGATATTAAAATTTGTCTAAGCCTTGAACTTCGACGTTTAAATTACCTTTTGATGAAATATAAATTTTAAATCTATCTTTTAATACTTTAATGTCGCTGACTTTAATGTCTTCAACATATCCTTTTAAAGAAACATTGTTGTTGATGACATAGTTTTGAATTTGACTATTCATCATTTCTTTAAAATATTTGACATTTTCATCAAGTGGAAAAACGCAGGCTTCTTTCATTTTGTTTAAAATACCCCTATCAAAAAGCCAAGTTGCACTTTTTATTAAATAATCCTTTGTCTGTAAATCGTAATCGAGGTCAGCTAAATATATCGTGTTTTTTACGGGGTCAAAAGCTGGGCGACCAATCAAATATAGACTGCCTGTATAACTGCCCACAAAGCTTGTATTGACGACTATTTTATCATTTTGTCCAAACAGTTGAATGTCCTTTATTTCGATTCGCTTTCCAGCAGGTTGAAAGACCTGTCCAACAGCATAAGATTTGGCGAGAGCTTCGGCTTCCAAAATCGAAATATCCGTAGATAAACTTATTGAAAAATCATTGTTTTGGTAATGGCTAACTTTAAAAGGTGGTAAATAAGTATCCGGTCGAAATAGGGGTTGTTGTGTTCCGGCGACCACTTCAGCCAGAGACTGAACACTAATATTGGCTTGTAAAATGTTGCCAGTTGTCCAAAAAGGAGTCATTTCGACGGCTTGAGGTGTCAATTTAATCCACCAAGTGCCATAACTGCTGGGTATTGCCACAGGGCGTTGCATCATTGTCCAAGCGTCTTCAAGGTTTTTACGGAACTGCAGTTGACCTTGCAATTGCTCATCTATTGCCGAAGTTATTGTTGAACGGCTGCGTCCGATAATGATGTCTGCGAGGTATTTAACATCCAAACTACCAATACCCGTCTTGATTGACATGTTCCTAATCCATTCATTACCAATAAGTTCTGTGCGTGTTGACACCGACCAATCGGGTCTCACTTCGAGGGTTGTTTTGAACTGTAAAGCCACTTCACCTTCCGCTTCAATGCCGCGTTTACCAGTAAACATATTGTCAAGGAGCTTTTTGAATACCCAAATTTTTACGGGCACACGATAGTTCATTTGAAAGCCATCAAACCAAATATTGATGTTTTGCGTGCGTGTGGCTTTCATCATTAAGCCATCGTCGTCCAAATTATTATCGGCATATATATCCCCACTCAATTTATAGTTTAACAGATTTTCAATTTCCGTTGTACTGAGTCGAATCGGAATATTGACGTTGGATACAGCGGGAGGTAAATCGGCAGGTTCTATATAGGTTTCCATAGGACGTTCTGGCTGATTTTTTGTCGTGCTACAAGCAGCTAATGATAAAAAAATAGTTAAATACAAAAATTTTGTCAATACCTTATTCATTGAAAGTCAGAGTTTTTAATTAGTTTAATGAAATAAAAAAGCAAAAGTACAATGAGATGGGCTTATGTCCTCTTTTAAAGGTAAAAAAGTAAAATTCAAACTTAAATTGTATCAAAACTCATTGTCAATTCGTCATTTTCGAATGTCCAAAAATAAGCTTCGTCTTTAGGTGAATATTGTTTTATTTCAACACGTTGTGCTTTTAGATTTGTATTTTTAAAAATGTAAGAATACAAAAAAGCCATGCGTTGCTTGCTCAATTTCTTTCCTTTTTTAATGCGAATAACGAGTTTATAATTTTCTGCTGTTTCAAAATAAGCTAATAATTGGTCAAAAGCCTCGTTGTGCCCCCCCTCAGTATCAAGCACTAAATTTGTGTTTTTTTTACCAAAAATCATTCTTGGGGCATTGTTTGTAATCGCTTCACTCACTTGTTGCATGGCGAGAAAAACACTGCGCTGCCCGCTCATTATCTGCCGAAAATCAGTACAGTTAACTGGTACAATCGAGGAAATATTGTCTATCAACAAATTACCATTATAAGGTTTGTCAACCACATGACTGGCAGAAAAAATCAAAGTTTGAACGTCTTTAGGGGGCTGTATATAAAACGTGTATTTACGCCATTGGTCGTTGTGAATCGGCAAAGATTCTGTCAACCAATCATCAGGCTCAACTTTACAATTATCCTCCAACTGTTTTGTTACACCCCAAACTACCAGTTTTAAGGGGCGAATATAGTTGGTTGGCAAACCTGTCAAAAGACTATTACGTCCATAAGTGGACGATTTGGCTAAATAAACACTCATTCTGTAACACACACCCGCTTTCAATGGTTGTAAAAGTACTTGACGAATGGCTTCAAAAGTACCATTGTCTCGTGCGACCATACCAACATATTGCCGTCCTAGTTGTGCGTTTAATTTACAACCAAACCGACCGGGTTGAATATTAGGCGGTGTCTCTTTCTCAAAATTGCAACTACCCCACCCCGAAGGTTCGTCTTTAATAGTTAATTGTTCAAAAGATGGATTTATCAAGTCCACTCTTTCAAAAATAGTATCTGTTTCCTGTCCAATACTGAGGGGTATTGCACAACAAATAGCGAAGTAAAAAAGTCCTAAAAATGTATTCAAAGTCGGCATATTGATAATTTTTTATTATTAGCCATTTGTAAATAATAAAGTGGTCAAAGCATAAGTATTAATGAGGTAATGGAAATGCTAATTTAAAATAAATTGGTTATATAATACACAATTTTTCAAAAAAAATAAAACAAATAATGGTAAATAGAAAAACTATTTATAATTTCGTCTTCATAAAATCAGGGATTTAGTCTTTATAATTAATAGTGATACATGTCTAATAAAAAATACGCCATCATTGACATTGAGACAACTGGCGGTGCGGCGGCAAGAGAAAAAATTACCGAAATCGCTATTGTGTTGCACGATGGAACGAAAGTAATTGAAACTTTTGAGACTTTACTCAATCCAGAACGCTCGATTCCACCTTACATAACTCAAATTACGGGTATTTCAGATGTTATGGTTGCCAAAGCACCTAAATTTTATGAAGTAGCGAAGAAAATCGTCACGATGACTGAGGGGGCTGTTTTTGTGGCGCACAATGTTCGGTTTGACTATGGGTTTGTGCAAGAGGAATTTAAACGTTTGGGCTATACTTATACGCGTCAACAGTTGTGTACGGTGAAATTGAGTCGGCAAGCATTTCCAGGTTTGCGGTCTTATGCTTTGAGTAACTTGATTGAACATTTTAATATACAAACGACTGATAGACATCGTGCTATGGCTGATACGCTGGCAACAGTTGAGATTTTTGAAAAGATTTTTTTAAGAGAAGAAAATCGAGACGAAGCAGTTGCACTCATCAATAAAGGCATCAAAGAAAACAAATTGCCCGAAGGTATAAAAATGGAAACGCTTCATGCTTTGCCTGAGACTTGTGGCGTTTATTATCTACATGATACTGAGGGGGTAGTTGTTTATGTTGGAAAAAGTATCAATATCCAAAAGCGCATTTTTGAGCATTTTGGAGATAAAACAACCAAAGGAGACCAATTTCAATCGTCAGTTGCAGACATCACTTATGAGGAAACAGGCAGCGAATTGGTGGCTTTGTTGCTCGAAGATTTTGAAATAAAACGCATGAAACCGCGTGTAAACAAGGCGCAACGCAAGACTTATTTTCCTTATGGCATCTATTCTTTTTTAGATACAAAAGGGTATGTACGCTTTCATGCGGTTAAAAATGTGGCGGCGATTCGGAAAAAACACGTCATTTTACAGGAATTTACAAAGCTCAATGAAGCGAAACATTTTTTAAAAGCATTGGCAAAACGGTTTGAATTGTGCGAAAAATTGATGGATGCCCATGATACTGAGGGGTCTTGCTTTTATCATCAAATCGGACAATGTCGAGGTGCTTGTATGGGTGTTGAATTACCTGAATCGTATAATGAACGGGCTTTGGAACTCGTAGAACGTTTGAAAACAACATTTGAAGAAGATTTTTTCATCATCGAAAATGGTAAATCGGCAGATGAAAAAGCAGTTGTTTTAGTTCAAGATGGGCATTTTCGAGGTTATGGATACATAAATACTGAGGGGGGTACTTCGGAAGATTTTTTTGAAGCGGTTAAGTTAATGAAGCCAACTTCGGACTCAAATCGGATTGTTAGACAGCATTTGAGTAG
Organism: Saprospiraceae bacterium; assembly: GCA_043772905.1. Classification (GTDB taxonomy): domain Bacteria; phylum Bacteroidota; class Bacteroidia; order Chitinophagales; family Saprospiraceae; genus JAAFJT01. The sequence goes on from JAYVFS010000027.1 coordinate 23,867, forward strand.
CGGAAAAGGGTATAAAATTATCAAAATCTAAAAAAAGGGTGACTACTATAAGTAGCCACCCTTCTATAAATATATTCACTTTTACTCTAGCCTTAATTATAATGTCTCAATTGGTGATTTGTTATCAGTTATTCATTATTGGTTGCCCCATAACTAATAACCAATTTATCAAAAACCAACTTAAAACGGACAACCATGACATTTATCCACTCTTGGATTAGCCTTAGGTTTTGATAATTTTACATTATCCTTATCAACACAATCTTTGCAGCCTAAAACGCGGAATTCTGTACGGCGATTCAACTGATGTTCTTCTTCTGAACACTTGATATTGTTGATACATTTATTCGTAGTCATGCCTTCGCCATAACCTCTTGGTACAAGACGGTCGCGGTCCACACCTTTTTCAATCAACCAACGTACAACCGATTCAGCACGGCGTTGCGACAAGCGATTGTTGTAATTATTCGAACCACGTGTATCTGTATGTGATGAAATTTCGATGATTTGCGATGTATTATTTTGTAGTAATTTCAAGAGTTTTTCCAACTCTGGTAATGACTCATCTCTAAGCGATGATTGGTCGAAATCGTAGTAAATGTCCAACAAATAAGCCTGTGCGTTAGGGTCGTCAGTATAAAGCGAGCTTGAAGGCGTTAGTCCATCAACTGCTTTACCATCTTTATATGTTGCACCATTGTGTGTACCTGAAAACGGTATGCCGCCTTTGACAAAAAGTTGTTTTTCACGGTCAAAATAGACCGCATTAGGGTCTTTCGGCGTATTTGTCGTATTAGCAGCGATATCAGTAAGCTTCTTATCGCCTACAACTTTACCATTTTTGTACGTTGTTCCGTTATCCGTTCCTGTAAAAGGCTTACCATTTTTGAGATAAAGACCTTTTTCGGGGTCAAAATAAACGGCATTTGGATTACGTGGATTCGTCGTCGTCGTCGTACTTGTTAAATCAGTCGGTTTAGGCTCTGATGTGGTTGACGGTTGTAAATTCAAATTAACAGAATAAGTTTTTGAAGCAACCATAGCTTTTGTACATATCGTATCGGGCGTTGTGACAGCAAAATATTTGTCTTTTTCACCACGTAATTTGTAGCAACAGCCTTCATCCAATTTAAAATCAAACTTGCCAGACGCATCAGTTGTATAAGTTTGATTGACCTTAGTTGAGTCGCAAAGTATCAATGTGACTTTCGCATCAGGCAAAGGTAAACCCGTATTTTGGTCAAATACAAAACCATCAACTGCGAATTTTTTATCTTTTTTCAACGGTATTTCGATGACAACATTCTCAGACATAGACGCATCTCGTACACAACCTGTCTTGGTGTTTTTCGCATATCCTACCATTTCAGCCGAGAAAGAACAGCAAGTATTGAATTTCATATCAATAATGGCACGACCATCTTTACCTGTTTTCAAGACCTTTTTGACACATGAATCGCTTGTAATCAAGGCATCAGCAATAGGCTGTTTTGTCGCTTCGTCGTAAACATAGATTTTGACAGGCGTTGCCATTTTTGTAAAACTATAAATATCGTCACGCCCTGAACCACCTACGCGGTCTGAAGAAAAGAAGCCACAAGTGCCTTCATCGTTGAGATTGATGCCGAAATCATCATCTGTTGAGTTAATCGGTGAACCGGGGTTTTCAGGAGAAGTCCATTGACCGTCACCACGAGAATCCACATAAAAAATGTCAATGCCGCCCAAGCCTAAATGTCCATCAGACGAAAAGTATAAACGACCGCTTGAATGAATGAAAGGAAACAATTCATTCCCCTCAGTATTGATGTTGGGTCCGAGGTTCATCGGTGGTCCCCAACGACCGTTTTCAAGCTCAGACACATATAAATCCATGCCGCCAAAGCCACCAGGCATATCGCTTGAAAAATAGAGTTTCGTACCATCAGCATTAATAGCAGGATGTGCATTCGAGTATTCATCGGAATTGAAAGGCAGACTTTCTTCTGTACCAAAACCTGTTCCTTTTTTCTTAGCTGTATAAATTTTTAGGCGTACAATGCCTTCGTCATCAGCCCCTGTTTTACCTTTTGAGTAGTTGTTGCGGGTAAAAAAGATGGACGATTGATCTTTTGTAAATGTCACGATGGCATCGTGATATTTCGAGTTGATGTCACTCGTAAATTTTTCAGGGCGACCTGTTTGAACGTCAGCACCACAGTTTTTAATGGGTACAAAGTAGAGGTCAAGAAACGGCTCGCCTGTCCAACTGTGGCTGCGTTTTACGGCAGAACCTTTGTCACGTTCAGAGGCGAAAATGATACCGTCTTTGTAGAAAGCTGCGCCAAAATCGTCGAGATTTGAGTTAAATTGGGTTCTTTTGACATCATAAATGTCCAGTCCTTTTGTTTTCAACTCTAATTCATAGTCGCAAGCTTTGGTCTGATATTGACCACGTACGTCTTCTGGGACGGCTTCTGCGAACTTGGTGTACCACTCTCGTGCGAGGTCGCACTTGCCGTTGCGTTGCAACATTTCACCATAATAAAGGAAGTGAATCGGTTGCGCTTCAGGCAAACGGACGACTTGACCATAAAGAAACTCCGCATTTTGAGAGTCACTGATTTTACGGTAACAATCTGCAAGGGCAATTTTTGCGCCAGCGTCGTCGCCTTTGGAAAGGATTTGGTTGAGGAGTTCGATAGCCCCAACGTAGTCCAGCTCTTTCATATTACGTTTTGCACGTTCAAGTTTTGCAGATTGAGCTGAAAGGGTCGCTGCAAACAGCAGCATCATTGCTAATGAGTAAAAGCTTCTGAATTTCATCGTTTCGAATTTAGAATTATCGGAAATCGGGAAGAAGTGTTTATAAATCGGTTTTCTCCTCCTCTAATTGTTGATAGTATGCCAACTAAATAACTCAGTTGAAATCGGTTTTATGCTTAATTTTTGTGAATAAGTTTATGACTAAACGCAACTTTTTTTTGACATTCTGAACACGGAGAAAGAATCCGTCTTAAAAAAAAGGCTTTCACAGCATTCTGGATTTTTCTTTAAATACAGATGCTTGAACTGCGTTCAGAATGACAAAAAATAAAAAAAATGATTATTAAATAATGTAAATCAACAATTTACAAAATTATATTTATCAACTATAACATGTAAAAATCGTACCAACTTTTTAATTTTATGATTGACTAAAAAAAATTATACCCCCTCAGTATAGAATCATATCCATTTAAACCAAATGGTCATTCCTACCTTTAAAAGTAACGCGGTGTGACGATGCGTTTTGTTTTGTAGTCAAATTCATAACCCAACATAATCTCAAAAGAACCTTGAGCTTTTTGTTGCAATTTTGTCAATGAATAGTCATAAGATGCGCCAATACGCAAACCATTGTTCAAGTAATAAGCGACCCAAAAGTCAGCCGAATCATAAGAACTTTTGTTTTGGAAAACCTCAATTGATGAGCGAAAAGACGCACCTACCCACAAAGTTTCTTGGAAAAACAAAGACAAGTCCACGTTAAATTCAGTTGGCGAACCCACTTGTTGGAAAGATGAATCCCGATTCAAGCGGCTATCAAAACCAGCAGATTTGACGAGCAATGATGGTTTGAAAATTAAAGCATTGCCTTTCAAAGGAATCGCGCCACCTAATGTGTAGAAATAGTGACGCACTTGCTTGGCATAAATCGGCAACTGGTCTGTACGGTTTGGAATCAAATCGTACTCTATAATGCGTGGCACACCTAAACCTGTGTAAAAGTTTTTAGTGTAGTAATAAACGCCCGCACCAATGTTCGGTTTCCACCAATTGACATTTTCCGAAAACGGAATGTCGCCAGCTTGTTCGATGCTCAATTTCGACCAATCTGCCCGCCAGTTGGTGATACCACCTTGGAGACCAACTGCCAGTTTACCTTTTTTACCAATCGGAATGCGGTAAGCATAAGAAACATTGGCATCCAAACTGTTTGATGGACCAATTTTATCATTGACAACGCTGAAACCCAAGCCTACACGATCGTTTTTCAAAGGTGTGTGCATAGAGATTGATTGCGTTGTCGGTGCACCGTCAATGCCCCACCATTGCGTGCGATGTAAGAGGTTAATAGCAGCATGATCACGGCTACCCGCATAAGCAGGATTGAAAATCAATGAGTTGAACATGTAGTTGGTAAACATCGGGTCCTGCTGCGCGTGTGCCGCTAATGCCCCCAACATTAGCAGAGTAACAAGTGTGATAGTTTTTCTCATTTTTTAAAAAAAAATTTAAAGTGATAAATTCACGGGTCGTAAAACCGTTTTTAGTCTGAATATTTGTTGTGTCCTTTCGTTGTTGGTGTTGGTTATTAGGGATTGGTTATAAGTTATTGGTAAACACTTATTCTAATAGGCAAAAGTTTAGCCAATAACTCATAACTAATAACCAAAACTCAAAAAACTAACGCATAATTTGTAAATAACCTGTTTTTAAAATTTCGCCATTGTCGTCATTTCTAATCCAATAGAAATAAGTGCCATCTGGCAAATCTTTTCCGTCCCATTTTCCACCCCAATCGTTTTGATAAGCTGTGGTTTTCATGACTTGATTGCCCCAACGATTCATAACACAAACGGTATGATTCGGATAATTTTGTAACCCTTCAATGAGCCACGTATCATTTTTACCATCCCCATTGGGTGATATACCGTTGTAAACCAATAAACTATCAGGACAAACAACCACAATGACGACTGTCGCTTCGCTACAAACAGAATCAATGCACACACGGTATCTGAAACTATCAATGCCGCAAGCTGAATATGCACGACTGGCTGTGTATGTCAAAATACCTCGTTGGAAGCTAATTGTATCTGCTCGACCTTTTGTCGGAGGCGTTACAATCGTTAATCTCGTTGGCTGCCGCGACAAAGTATCGTTCGCATACACGAAAAGTTCTTTTGTTATTCCTCTTCGCAGAGTATCAAAATCATTAACTGCTTTAACTTTAATGCCTATTGGGTTGCGCACATTGACAATGATAAATGTCGTATCATACAAACCCGATGTCCGATTGTGAACCACCAAGCACATGGTATCTTGTCCAACAGCCTGTCCAGTAATTTTGACGCATTTTGTCGTGCGGTCAAGCACCATCAAAGCATGTAAACCATTTTTACCCAGGCAAGCATCAAATATCGTGTCAACGGAACCGCGTATTTGCAAACTGTCCACACCACAGAAAGTTGAATCTTTATTCAAATCAAGTGTAATGAATACTGTACTGCTAACGGGCTTGGAAGTATCTTGTCGTGTCACACGTATATATAACGTGGTTGTATCATGAAACCCTGCTGCATTACTAAGTATGATGCAAGCTGTATCTAACCCCTCAGTATTGCCAACAATTTTTACGCATTTTGTGACATTATCTAAGGTGATAGAAGCATGATTTGCGTTAGGTGTTGAACAAAATTGAACACTTGTTACAGGCGAACCACTCAATTCTGTTGAGTCTGGACAATAGGTCTTCGACTGCCCGACGGCGACTGTGACAGAATCTATACTCGGTTTAGGCAATATGATAATCTTCTCACTGACTATAATACGCACCCTTGTTGTATCACATAAACCTGAAAGACGGTTGCAGACAACGATACAAGCCGTATCTGTACCTACTCTCAATCCTTTGATTTTCAAACACTTAGCTGCTGTAATTTGAACAGTAGAATTAATACCACTTGATTGCGCACAATAGTTAGAAATAGAATCCACTGCCCCTCGAATTTCAGAGGTATCAATGCCGCAATAAGTCAAACTATCGCCTATAAAAATCTTAACAGAATCCATTTTCAAGGTAGGAATAACCGTATCTCGTGACACATTTACATAGAGTGTCGTTGTGTCACAAAAACCTGCATTATTACATAAAACCAAGCAAAAAGTGTCTTGTCCAGCTGAAACACCCCTCACATTGACACATTTTTTAATCGTGTCAAGCGTCACAGTAGAGTTATCAAATGGGTTTACAGAACAGAAAGCGATGTAACGAATCGGGGAACCACGCAGTTCTGTTGAATCTGGACAATAGGCTTTCGTTTCAAATATTTTTAGCGAAATAGTATCCACGCTGGGCTTAGGCAATACCGGAGCGGGCATACCTGTGATGTACATATAAGTCGTGTCACACAAACCCGAAGCGTCGCAGATTTCAACACAAGCCGTATCTGTGCCAGGCGTAACCCCCATATAGTTGACACAACGAGTCGTCGAATTGACCATAAAATCTATGTTCGACCCCGACTGCCCTTCGCAAATATTGCGAATTCGTGTCGGTGAGGAAGGTGCTGCCAAATCACATTTATTGCGATTCAAACCCACCGTAATCGTATCTCGAAACTCGTGAATACGCCGCGTGACTGGTGGTTGTAAGGCTTGAATATATAAATAAGTTGTATCACATTGACCAAAATTGTTACACATACGAATACAAGCCGTATCAATACCTACCGTAACACCTTGATATTTAATACATTTTGTCGCCACATCAATCGTAAAATTCACATTTAAACCACTCGACCCTGGACAAAAGTTTTCAAAAATTGTTGACGTGCCGAGTGGCGCATCAAAAGTGCATTTAGAACGAGCCGCCAAACCAATTGTAATAGTATCTCTAAAAGTATGAACCGTCAACTGCGGTGTAATGACTTCTGGAACGGCTGTAATATAAAAAATTGTCGTATCGCAAATGCCCAAGGTATTGCAAACTCGAATGCAAGCCGTATCTACCCCCTCAGTAATCCCGCTATAAATGAGCGTTTTTTCCAAGCTGTCAACGATAAAATTGACATTTAGGTCAACACCTCTTGGGCAAATATTACCAAACAAACTAATTATACCGATTGGAATAACAACATCTGTATTCGTGTGAGCATTGCCTATAACAATCGTATCTCTAACAATCGTTGTGCGTGTAGGCGAATTAACTGCCGTTACAATGAGTGTTGTTGTATCACAATTGCCAAATAGATCGCATACTTTTAAACAAGCGGTATCCGAACCGACGGTTGCGCCCGCAAAGCGAATACAACCATTTAAAGGCGCATCAAAAATGACATGAGTAGTTGTTTTTGTGCAAAAATTAACCAAATTGCCTGTTGTGCCCAGTAATTGAGACATATCAAAGCAATAGGTTTGGGTAGCACCAATCGGAACAGTTTTACGTACCACATCAGATTTTATACATGCTGTAATCAACTGTACAGTATCACGATGACCCGAACCCGTTTTTTCAACAACAAACTCACTGATACCAGCAGGTGCTGTGAAGCGCAAACCACGAAACTGAATACCTGAATTGTAACAGATTTCACTGCGACCACCACGACCTAAGCCAGTGATATTTTGGCAACTATATTGTCTGCCATTTTTGGCAAAACCATAAATTGTCATAGAAATGGGCTCTAAACGCCATTCGCCCGACGGGTCCCAACGACGCATCGAGTCAACTAAAACTTCAAGACTTGCAAATGTCCCCGTAAACGTCCGACCACTCACCGTCCAAGAATCAAGTTGCCAAGGGCCCCTTTCAATCCCTCTAAAAATATCGGTATAACCATAGTTGTGAATGGTATCAATGGTACAAGGCGTGAAAGTCGTACTGAATTGCCTTCCATCGAGATAAAAACGTAGGCTGTTGATGCTGTCATAAACGAAACTGTCAATACAAACAGAAACACCCGCGTCACAATTCGCTGTACGCGTAAAAACAGAATCCTGATGTATAAAATTGGTCTGGGCAACCAAGCCATTTAACCAGAACAAAAGTCCGCCGAAGAGTAAAAGTTTTTTCATCTATGCTGAGTCGTTTTGAGTCAAGTCGTGAAACAGAAGAAGGTACTTCTAAATAATGAATTTTCATCGAATTATAAATAAAATACCCCTCAGTAAAACACGGCTTCAGACCTTAATATATATGGTTTTTCTGAAAACTAAGTGAATGTGCTATTAATTAAATTGCCGAAAATCATGCCAAAACGAAATAAAATATGGATATTAAATACCAATTAACAAAAAACATGTATCGTTTATCGTTGATAATCAATTGAAAATCAATAAGATATTTTGTTTGCTTATACAACATTATGTTATCTATTGAATAAGGCTTTTTGCCACTATGGTGTGTTTGCTGAAAATAAAAGAAGAGGTTTCTGATTGACTTGGCGTTTGAAAAGAGGGATTATTGTTTGATATTTCGCATGAAAATTTGTCATACTAAAAATCCAAAAACCAAGGTCAATGCAGGAGATATATGTTCAAGAAATACTTTTCAAAAAGTGTTCCAAAAGGGTTTTTAAAACACATTTTTAAAAAAAATAAATATAAAATATTAAGTATTTAAACAATGAAAATGCAATGCACTGTTGAAACACCTAAATAAAACATTGATTTTCAATGGTTTAAATCAATGTTTCACCAACAAGGAGAGCAACTATTAGAAATGAAAAGGAAGTGTTTTTTAAAAAAAGAAATCCACAATAAATAAGGAGCCATAAATAACGCTCGCTATGCCATTTGTTGTAAAAAAAGCCATATTCACTTTACTCAAGTCGTTCGGCTTCACAAGCGTATGTTGGTAACCCAACAAACCAATAAAAATCGCTGCACCCATCCAATGAATGAGGCCAAATCCGACCCCCTCAGTATTAACACACCAAACGGCATACAACACAACAATAGCACAAATTAAATGCAAAATATTCGACAATTGTAAAGCTCCGCTCCTACCCAATCGAACAGGTATAGAATTGAGGTTCAATGACTTATCAAAATCCTCATCTTGCAAAGCATAGATAATATCAAAGCCAGAAACCCATAACAAAACCACCAATGAATAGTACAAAGGTAAAATATCAAAATGCCCTGTAACCGCCAAATACGCCCCAATCGGTGCCAAAGACAGTCCTAAACCCAATACAAAATGACATAAAAATGTAAACCGTTTCGTATAGGAATACCCTAAAACAACCAATAAAGCGATAGGCGACAAGACAAAACACAAGGGATTGATGAACCAAGTTGTCAAAATGAATGCCGTTGAGTTGATTATGACAAATGCCAAAGCCGAATTTGCGCTAATAACGCCCGCAGGAATTTCACGAACAACTGTCCGCGGATTCAAAGCATCAATATCACGGTCGAGATAACGATTGAACGCCATTGCTGCACTGCGTGCAAAAATCATACACAACACAATGCACAATAATATGGTCAAATTAGGCGATTTACCTTCTAAATAATTGGCAAGGAAAAAGCCGACTAATGCAAAAGGCAATGCAAAAACGGTGTGGCTGAATTTGATGAGTGATAGGTAGTTTTTCATATATTGAATGAATATCGAATATTGATAAGCGAATGTGGCAGATTGAAGTAAAACAGGATCGCTTGCTATTCAGTTGTACTGTTTTTTAATTTTTGAATCTCTTTTAGCAACTTCAATGACTTTTCTGAGACCCCCTCAGTATTAAACTCAACGTTATCCAAAATATCAATGAGTGTATTAATACGTGCATCGGTTTCAAAAAATTTATTCACAATCGCTATCCGTTTGCCCTCGACAAGGCAATATCCTGATTGAAAACTCCCTTTTTCGTAGCGCACAACGTAGTCGAGTTCTTTGAAAAGTTCTTCAATTTTTTGAAGTGTATGTTTAGTATAAGTCATATTATTAGTAATTGGTTATTAGGGATTGGTTACTGGTTTAGGCAAGTTTGACGTTTTAACGACTAACCAATCCCTAATAACCGATAACCAATACCCAATTAAACTTCTTTTTCAACAACATACACATTGCGCGTAGGCGATTGGCGCGACATCATTTCAGCCAAAAAGCCTGTGACGAAAAGCATCGTACCCATAATCATCATTGTCAAAGAGATGTAGAAAAAAGGGTTGCTCGTCACTAAAACCGTTGGCAAATCACTGTACAGCCTAATCAATTTTGAGACACCGACATAAACCGATGAACAAAAACCAAGAAAAAACAGGACTAAGCCAAATGAACCAAAAAAGTGCATCGGACGGCGACCATATTTGCCGACAAAAGCGATGGACATCAAATCCAATGGGCCATAAATGAAGCGGCTCAAACCGAATTTTGTAACGCCATATTTACGGGCTTGATGTTGCACCACTTTTTCACCAATCTTTGCAAAACCCGACCATTTGGCAATAGCCGGAATATAGCGGTGCATTTCGCCATAAACTTCAATGCTTTTGATAACTTCACTTTTATACGATTTTAAACCACAATTGAAGTCATGTAGGTTTGGAATACCACTGATTTTTCGTGCTGCCCAGTTGTACAGCTTCGTAGGCAATGTTTTACTGAGGGGGTCGTAACGCTTTTGTTTCCAACCACTTACGAGGTCGTAATCATCCTCAATAATCATACGGTACAATTCAGGAATCTCATCTGGCGAGTCCTGTAAGTCTGCGTCCATGGTAATGACAACATCGCCTTTACAAGCTGCAAAACCTGTATTCAAAGCTGCCGATTTGCCATAATTGCGCCGAAATTTAATGCCACGTACACAAGGATTTCCAAGGGCTAATTGTTCAATCGTTTGCCAAGAATTATCGGTACTGCCATCATCTATGAACAGAATTTCATAACTGAAACTATGATGTTGCATCACACTACGTATCCATGCCTCTAACTCAGGCAACGATTCCACCTCATTTAACAAGGGTATGACAAGAGAAATATTCATTCTTTTAATTGTGAATGATGAATGGTGAATGGTGAATGGTAAAAATTATACAGTCAAGTATATTCACCATTCACTATTCGCCATTCACCATTATTTATTGTTTCTTTTTACTAAATAACTAACTAACAACGCCAAACCAAATCCGATTATTGACCAACGAGCAAATTGCAAAGCATTGCTTGAAAAATTGTGGGCAACGGCATTGCGAATGCCTTGTTCCATATCATACAGCTCATTTATGGGTGTATTTGGGCGATATAGTTCGATTGCCATGTCTTTTTCAACGTCTATCAATGCTGGGTCAATGTAGTTAAACAATACAAAATCATAAACATAATAGAAAGCATTGGCAATTAAAAACACACCAAATGCCCCCCTCAGTAAAACCTTAAAATCTGTGGAATCCACATTTTTGATGGCTAAATACATGAAAAGAACATAAATCAAAAGCGAACTGAACCGCACAGAAGCACCTAACGCCGAGGCTTTATCCATATAATAAAAAAGCAGGACATAGCCTACAACAGCTATGCCTGCAATTATACCATTTAAAAGTATTTTTTGTTTCATTCCGCAAAAGTAGAAAAGGAATAATGAATTATGAATGTTAAATGATGAATGTTATACAAATTCATCTTTTATCATTCACATTTCATTATTAACTAAAACATTGGACGCTCTTTTTTCATAACTGCACCCATAATCAAAGAAAGTATCGCGACAACTACACCCGCACCTAATAAACCTGTCAATATAGACATCGGAGAAGTAAGGCTTTCACGTTGTTTTTCAATGGCTGCATCAAGCTGGTCTTCTGCCATACCAAATTTTTCCATCATACCACGTGTCATTTCAAGTTGCGCTTCCATAGCACTTGGGTTGATGAAATTCATGTAGATGTAATTAAAAACCAATACAACAATTGTCGAAACCAGGCCAATCATAAATGCCAAATAAAATGCACGTTTGAATGACATAAAACCGCCTAATTCCTGCTCACGGTGTTCTCGCAACGCCATCACATAAATTGCCACACTCACGCCGATGCTGACGACTGTGTACAAAGCGATAATCATCCCGCTCTGACTCATTACGCCAGTAACTTGTTGAATCAATTGGAAAACAATGCCGACTAATGCCGAAATAAGACCCCACTTTTTGACTAAACCCCAAATGGATACGTCTTTTTCTTGCAATGGAGCATCTGAACTGTCTAAAACTGCCATGATTTGTTTTGTTTAAAATTAGTAGTGAAGAAAAAAATTTGTCCTTCGTGCAACGCCATTCCCTTTTTTTAAAATGAGTTTGTTGTTTAACACTTTACGAAATTAGCATTTTTTGTAAGAACTACACCTAATTTTACGATAAAAAACAACATATTTCAGATAAGTTAGCGGCAATATTAGATTAATGACTCTTAACCATTGACCATTTGCCGTTATTGACAACGCCCAAAACTGCCCCCCTCAGTATATGCCCAACCAAAGGAGAATTTTTAGATTTTGAAAAAATGTCCTTGCTTGTAAATGTCCACGTTTCATCAGGATTAAAAATGGTTAAATTGGCTTCTGTCCCTTCAGTAATTGTCGGTATTTCGAGACCTAAAACTTGTCGTGGTTGAATGGCTAAAAATCGAACTAAATCATTGAGGGTGAAAATTTTATACAAAAACTGATTGATTATTCCAAAACTTGATTCCAAACCAATGGCACCAAAATCGGCATAAGGAAATTCTAAGTTTTTACCTTCTTCATCAACGGGCGTATGATTGGTAGAAATAAAATCAATCGTTCCATCCCCCAAACCTTCTATCAGTGCTTGACGGTCAACCTCTTCGCGCAAAGGTGGCATGACTTTGAAATGGGTATCGAACCCCCTCAGTACATCGTCGGTAAAACATAGATTCAAGGCGGCAACGCTTGCCGTCACTTTCAAGCCTTGCTTTTTTGCTTCACGTATATATGTGACCGCACCCGCCGTTGAAATATTGTGAAAATGAAGGCGTGAATCGGCATAACCCAAAAGTTGTAAATCGCGTTGAACCATCAATTCCTCCGCCATAGAAGGCATACCCGATAAACCGAGCGACGTAGAAACTTCGCCTTCATGAATTTCGCCATGTGGCGCAATTGATTTATCGAATGGCACATTAAAAATGAGTCCGTCAAAAATTTTAGCATATTGCAGCCCCCTCAGTAAAAGACCTGAATCTTGGACAGATTTTCGTCCATCACTAAACGCTACCGCACCAACGGAACGCATATCGAGCATCTCTGCCAAATCTTTTCCTTTGCAGTCAACTGACAAAGCACCAATCGGCTGAAAATCAACGAGATATGAAGCCGTTCTATTTTTTATGTATAAAATTTCAGACTTACTGTGAATTACAGGTTCAGTATTCGGAAACGGTGCAAGAGCCGTAAAACCGCCTGCCATAGCTGCCTTTGAAACCGATTCAAGGTCTTCTCGATGTTCCAATCCAGGGTCGCCTGTTTGCGTACCGATATCGAGCCAACCTATTGATACACAAGCGTTTGGCTGTTCAAATACTTTTACTCCCCCCTCAGTATCAAGGGTGATTTTTGTATCGATTTTTAAAATTTTACCATTTTTGATTAAAATATCGCGGATTTGACCGTCGAGTAACGGCTGTTGCGGTGCGATGATGCGGATATTTCGCAAAAGAAGTTGCGGCATAATAGGTGTCTTTTTGGAGCGCAAAGTTAGATTATTTTTTGAAAATTGATGATTGCAACAAGGAAAATTGCGCTGCCGATATGGCTTATGAAGGCAGAAAGCAATAAAAAGATGAATCATTTTGAATTCTTTACCAATATCCGTATTTTTGCTTTAAATAAATGAACGATGGTATATACAACTGCTTATGACGAAATAATTGATTTCATTGCTTCTGGTACAAGTCCAGATACAGTCATCGCATTTCGCCCTTCTGAAAAAATGCAAGCCCAAGTTTCTGCCCTGTTATTTAAAGAGAAAAACAGCACATTGACACCCGCTGAAAAATTAGAATTAGACAATTATTCAGTTATTGAACATATTATGAGAATGGCAAAAGCGCGCGCATTTCAATTACTCAATCAACGATGAATTACTTACCTGAAAAGCTAAGAACGCAAGTTTGGGAACGAGCTTCCGATTGCTGCGAATACTGCTTCATCCATCACAACACGACCTTTTTCACGCATGAAATTGACCATATCATCAGTTTAAAACACAATGGTGAAGACGTTTTATCCAATTTAGCCTTAGCTTGTTATTACTGCAACCGTTCAAAAGGAACGGATATTGGCTCAATTTATCAAGGTGAATTTATCCGATTTTACAATCCTCGAATAGATATTTGGCAAGAGCATTTTGCGATGGATTTGGAAAATGCAACCATTCAGTCACTATCACCCATCGGAAAGGTGACCTCTTCAATTTTGGGTTTTAATCAAATAGATAGGATAATTGAAAGGCAAATATTGATTGCTTCAGGGAAATATCCTCCGTATTCTTTTTATGGAAAATAGTGTTTGGGAGACTATCAATAGCCTCCCAAACATACATTTTAAATCCGTTTCAAAATCTCTTCACCAATCGCATCAGTACCTAAAATCATATTTTTAGGTGTATTAGCATCAGCAATATCGCCAGTTCTGAAACCGGCTTTTAGAACTGCATCAACAGCTGCAATAATGGCATTTGACTCGTCTTTCATACCAAAAGAAATGTCTAACAACAATGCCGCAGACAAAACAGAAGCCATTGGATTCGCCAAACCTTTGCCTGTAATGTCATGCGCAGAACCGTGAATTGGTTCATAAACGCCTGTGCTGTCTCCCACCGAAGCCGATGCCAACATACCCATAGAACCCGCAATTTGAGACGCTTCGTCTGTCAAAATATCGCCAAATAAGTTGCCTGTTACGACAACATCAAAACGGCGTGGGTCTTTAATCAACAACATAGCTGCGGCATCTACGAATTGGTGTTCCAACTCAACGTCTGGATAATCTTTAGCGACTTCCAAAACCGTTTCACGCCATAAACGGCTGCTTTCCAATACATTAGCTTTGTCAACTGACATTACTTTGTTGCGCCGCGTGCGTGCTGCTTCAAATGCTCTGCGGGCAATGCGCTCCACTTCGTAGCGGTGATAACCTGCAATATCGTAAGCATACGTGTTCTCTTCGTTACGACCTTTTTCACCGAAATAAATATCGCCTGTCAACTCTCTAAAAAAGAGAATATCTGCGCCTTTCAGCAATTCTGGTTTGATGCTCGATGCGTCTAAAAGCTCATCAAACAATTTGATTGGGCGTAAATTGGCGTATAAACCCAATTCTTTACGCATTTTCAAAAGCCCTTGTTCTGGACGTACTTTTGCTGTCGGGTCGTTGTCATATTTCGGATGACCGACTGCTCCAAACAAAACGGCATCAGAAGCCCGCATTTTTGCCAATGACTCATCGGGCAATGGATTGCCTGTTGCTTCAATCGCTGCGTGACCGATGAGAGCTTCGTCATAGACGAATTCATGTCCAAATTTCGCTGCAATTTTGTCTAAAACTTTTTTGCCAACGGCAGTTACTTCCTGCCCGATACCGTCTCCTGGGACGATTAAGATGTTTTTCTTTGCCATAATTTTATTAAAATATCATTTCATAAGGCGTTACCCTATTCTATTAAATTACGTCCTTTCAGGACTTTCAAATACGAATTATACTGAGGGGGTGTTTTTACAAACTATTTTTAAAGTTGCTTTTATTGCAAATCAATTTTCTGATTCTTTTTTAATATGATTCAATACTCTTTCGTGTATTGTATGCACAATATAATCACTCCATAAAGTCCAATAAAAATCGGGCTTTATCTTATTTATATACCATGTCGTTCCTTCAAGCCTCGTATAGCCATTCTCTAGTCGAGTTAGTTTGAATTGACCTTTCTGGGAAATCCAAAATCCATGTAAATGATTTGGGTGAATATCATAGATACTCAATTCTTTCATTGGTTCCGGTTGGTCAAGCACATCGAATTCTAACAGTTTGGGTTCTTCCCAATTTGTAATTGGCTCAACAAAACTACCCGTAGAAAAATTACAATATCTGATTGCGCCCTTACCATCACCCTTTATTTTAGCATTGATCGGATATGCAATACCCACTTTAAAAATCAGCTCTTTGGGTTCTTCAAGTTGAGGAAACTCAATTACATTTTTCCAAACTGTTTCTGGACTTGCCTTTATATCCACTGTCGTTGAAATTGACCTTAATTCATCTTTTTCTTCAATATTATCTTCAAATGCCATGAATACAGGTACTGAGAAAACGAATAAAAATGTCATAAATGAAGGACCTCCAAATGAACTGTTTGCAAGAATTATCCGTCCAATTTTATAACCCACTATGTTGAAAAAAACACTCGTTGGTGTAGCCATAACCAAGCAAATTACACCTTCAAATGCCATTATGAGCATACCTAAAGCAAAAATCAATAAACTCATCAAAGAAATCCATCTGAGATTGTCTTTCACTATTGGATTTTTGAAACCATATATCACTGTAGAAACAACTCCCATGACAAGAGGTAACCAAATAAAAAGTCCCAAACGGTAGTCTTCAAAAACATAAATAGCCAAATATGAAAATAACCAACCAATCAAACAAGTCAATCCTATGGAAACAATTGCTCTTATATTATTTCTAAAATAGTCCGTTTTTTCACTCATTTTTCACATATTTACTTGAAGTTAAAGTCAATACACTTGTCAAAAATCAAATCAAATTTAGCATCTTCTGCGTCGCCTGAATCGCCGACACCGTTTGATCAGAATCCAAGCCCCGCGTTTTAAATTCTTTCCCGTTGTATTGCCAAGTGATAATCGTTTCGCACAAAGCATCTGTTTTGCCGCCAGGCGGTATGCGGACGTGATAATCACTCAATTGCGGCAATACAATATTCTTTTTAAGTAATATTTTTTTCAAAGCATTCATGAACGCATCGTATTGACCATCGCCTTGCGCTATTTCTTCAAACGTTTGATTATCAATGCTTAACTCTAACGTGGCTGACGGTTTTAGGTTTTTAGAATGAGTTAAAACATAGTTTAAAATCTTTATTTTTTCTTCAACCACGCTGCTGCTGTCAATGACATCGGAAATGATATACGGCAAGTCCTCACGTGTCACCATTTCCTTTTTGTCGCCGAGTTGAATGATGCGTTGCGTCACTTTTTTCAAGTCCGCATCGGACAAACGAATGCCGAGTTCTTGCAGGTTTTTTTCAATATTTGCCTTTCCCGATGTTTTGCCCAAAGCATATTTGCGCTTGCGACCAAAACGTTCTGGCATCAAATCATTGAAATACAGATTTTTCTTATTGTCACCATCCGCATGAATACCAGCCGTTTGTGTAAATACATTTTCCCCAACAATCGGTTTATTGACTGGAATATGAAATCCAGAGAAGGTTTCGACGATTTTACTGACCGAATAGAGCGATTTTTCAACAACAGCCGTCTTAAATTCGGGCATAAAGTCATTCATCATGGCAATTGCACTCGCCAAAGGTGCATTCCCACAACGTTCGCCCATGCCATTGACGGTCAAATGCAAGCCATGTGCACCTGCACGTAAAGCCTCCATAACATTGGCAATACTTAGGTCATAATCGTTGTGTGCATGAAAATCGAAATGCGTATTTGGGTAACGCTCAATGATGGGTTTTAAAAAATCGTAGGTTTCTTTGGGTGTCAAAATGCCTAAAGTATCGGGCAAAAGTACCCGTTTTATGGGTTGTTTGGTCAAAAAATCGAGAAATTGATAGACATACTGAGGGGAGTTCCTCATGCCGTTACTCCAGTCTTCGAGATAGACATTTGTAGAAATACCTTTTGATTGAGCTAAGGCAATAACGGCTGTAATCTCGTTAAAATGCTCCTCGGGGGTTTTGCGGAGTTGGTGCGTGAGGTGATTCATCGAGCCTTTTGTCAACAAATTCATTACTTTAGCACCCGCTTCAAGCATCCAATTAATAGACGATTCACCATCAATGAAGGTTAAAACCTCGATTTTATCTAAAAAACCATTGTCTTTTGCCCAATGTGTTATCTTTTTGACCGCCTCCAATTCGCCTTCCGACACACGGGCAGAGGCGACTTCAATGCGGTCAACTTTTACTTCTTGAAGCAAAAGTTGAGCAATTGTTAGTTTTTCCGTAGCTGAAAACGACACGCCGCTGGTTTGTTCACCATCGCGGAGTGTCGTATCCATAATTTCTATGTAACGCTTTTTCATTTTTAGAATTTGGAATACACCGCCATTTTTGTTTCAATTTAGATAAAAACGTGTATTTTTGTAAAAAAAAAATTAAAACATGGCGCTTATTATTTCTGACCAGTTTATTAAAGCTACTCATAAAACAGAAGAAGAACTTCGAATGGAGTTAGCTATTTTCTTTTATACCGAATTGAAAATGTCCGCAGGAAAATGTGGTTCTTTTGTCAATATGAGTCGTATGGAATTTATGGAGGAACTTGGAAAACGTAAAATCCCGCAAAACTATGACATCA
Organism: Saprospiraceae bacterium; assembly: GCA_043772905.1. Classification (GTDB taxonomy): domain Bacteria; phylum Bacteroidota; class Bacteroidia; order Chitinophagales; family Saprospiraceae; genus JAAFJT01. The sequence goes on from JAYVFS010000027.1 coordinate 42,182, forward strand.
ATGACTTAAAAAGAGACTTACAAACCCTTGAAATGCTCAATATATGATTGTTTTAAGTGACACTTCTACTATCAGTGTTCTGACACGTATCGGGTACTTAGATTTGTTAGAAAAATTATTCCAAGAAGTCATTATCCCTCAAAAGGTTTTTGATGAACTAATGAGATTATCCAAATTTGGTATAGATACATCTATAATTTCAAAAGTAAATTGGTTAAAAGTCCTTACGCCTCAACAAACACCCCTACTTTCCAATCTTCTTATCCAATTAGATGAAGGTGAAGCCCACGCCATTGCATTAGCCATTGAAATGAAATCTGACCTACTCATTATAGATGAATATGAAGGTCGAAAAATTGCCACTCAATTAAAACTTCAAATCACTGGCGTGGGCGGTATTTTGGTACGTGCAAAACTGCGTTCTTTTATCCCCTCAGTAAAAACCGTACTGGACTCAATGCGGTCTCATGCCAATTTCTATCTAAGTGAAAAAGTCTATAACGAAATTCTTAGACAAGCGAATGAATGACCTTAAAACGGTCTCGCCTCCGCAAATTCCGCTATCTCTCCTTTCATCGCTTGCAAATAGTCAATATCGTCATAACCATTTTGCATATTGTCTTTTTTGTAGCTGTTGATGTCAAAACTTTCGCTTTCGCCTGTGGCAACAATTGTAATTTTTTGCGCTGGCAAATCAATTGTCAACAGAGCTTTTGGGTCAGCTTCAATGGCTTTGAAGATTTTATCTAAAAAGTCAGCAGACACTTGAACAGGTAAAAGACCGATATTCAAAGAATTTCCCTTGAAAATATCTGCAAAAAAGCTCGAAACGACGCAACGGAAGCCGTAATCGTATATCGCCCAAGCGGCATGTTCACGGCTCGAACCGCTACCAAAATTTTTGCCACCAACAAGGATTTTACCACTGTAAATGTCATTGTTTAAGACAAAATCCTGTTTTGGTGAATTGTCGTTATTGTAACGCCAATCACGGAAAAGGTTGTCGCCGAAGCCGACACGTTCTGTTGCTTTCAAGAAACGTGCGGGAATGATTTGGTCAGTGTCCACATTTTCAATTGGGAGTGGCACTGCTGTATCTGTTAATATGGTGAATTTATCGTAAGCCATTTTTTCTTAATGGTGAATGGTGAATGTTAAATGGTGAATATGGTACTAACGTCGGCGAGGTTTGAAACCTCGCCGACGTTTTTTATACCCCCTCAGTATAAATAAGGAATTAAGTTAGTTCATCAAATCTCTTGGGTCAGTGACAACGCCTGTAACGGCTGCTGCTGCTGCGACAAGCGGACTTGCCAAAAGCGTCCGTGCGCCCGGACCTTGACGACCTTCAAAATTGCGATTAGAGGTACTAACAGCATATTTCCCCGCAGGAACTTTATCGTCGTTCATGGCTAAACATGCTGAACAGCCGGGTTGACGAAGGGCAAAACCCGCTTCAGTCAATATATCCAAAATGCCTTCTTCTTTGATTTGAGATTCGACGATGTGCGAACCTGGTACCAACCAAGCAGTTACATTATCTGCTTTTTTACGACCTTTAACGATAGATGCGAAGGCGCGGAAGTCCTCAATACGTCCGTTTGTGCAGCTGCCAAGGAAAACATAATCAATCTTTTTGCCTTTCATCGCTTCGTTTTCATGGAAACCCATGTAGTTTAAGGCTTTGTCATAAGTCGTTTTGCCGCCGCCTACTTGTTCTGCCGTTGGGATTGATTCCGAAACACCTAAGCCCATGCCCGGATTCGTGCCATAAGTAATCATCGGCTCGATTGTGCTGCCGTCATAGACGTATTCTTTGTCGAAAACAGTACCAGCGTCCGTTTTGAGTGTTTTCCAATATTCAACCAATTCGTCCCATTTTTCGCCTTTTGGTGCTAAAGAACGACCATTTAAGTAGTTAAAAGTTGTTTCGTCAGGTGCAATCATGCCGCCACGTGCGCCTGATTCGATACTCATATTACAGACGGTCATACGACCTTCCATTGACATAGTCTCAAAAACTTCACCTGCGTATTCTACGAAATAGCCAGTTGCACCACTCGCTGAAATTTGAGAAATGATGTACAAAGCCACGTCTTTTGGCATCACACCTTTGCTCAATTTGCCGTTGACGGTGATGCGCATTTTCTTAGGTTTCGGCTGCATGATACATTGTGAAGACAAAACCATTTCCACCTCCGAAGTACCAATGCCAAAAGCAATTGCACCAAAAGCACCATGCGTAGAAGTATGAGAATCACCACAAACAATGGTCATACCGGGCAATGTGATACCGTTTTCAGGTCCAACAACGTGGACGATGCCATTTTTTTCATGCCCCAAACCCCAGTGCGAAATGCCGTATTTGTTTGAATTGCGTTCCAAAGCATCTAATTGGTTGGCAGACAATTTGTCTTGAACAGGCAGATGTTGATTGATAGTCGGCGTATTGTGGTCAGCTGTTGCAAAGGTTCTACCAGAGAACATAACGTCCAAACCTCTACTTTCCAAGCCCACAAAAGCCACTGGACTGGTCACTTCGTGAATGAAATGACGGTCAATAAAGAAAATATCGGGCCCGCCAGATATGTGCCTCACCACATGCGCGTCCCAAACTTTGTCGAATAATGAAAGAGCTGAATTATCCATTTTTGTTATTGATTTTTTTTAATGGTGCGAAATTAACGCAATTGGATAAAATATAAGATAAAATGATGTGGTGGATTACGATGTCCAAAATATTTATACCAAACCTTAGTTCTGGTTGTTATGAATATTTTTCATAGCCCCCCTCAGTATTTAGGCATTTTACACTCTTTTTAGACATAGATTTCTGATTAAAATGCCTTTATTCATGCGTTCTCAATAAATTCGTTTTTCAGAAAAAATGCTTTGTTTTCCAATATTTAAGTATGTTTGTTTGCAAAATGTTGGAACTGAATTTTACAAACTTTAAAATCATGGGCGATGAAAAAAAACTTTACACTTTTAATGACCCTTTTAGTTTGCTCAATGTTCGCGCAGCGAACGATAACAGGAACAGTAACCTCCGAAAAAGGTGAAACGCTGGCCGGTGCTTCTGTCTGGATAAAAGGCTCAACCCACGGAACAATCGCTGATTCAAATGGTAATTACACTATAAAAGCAGTTGCAAACAATGCTTTTTTGTCATTTTCCTTCGCAGGAATGCAGCCTTCGACAAAGGAAATAAGCGACTCAAAAACCATAAATGCGGTTTTGGGAGAGACAACTTTGGATGAATTTGTAGCTATTGGTGATGGAGGTTTTAGAACGTGTAATAGAATACAATGTGGTATTATGATTCAATCTAACTCTTTTTCAGCTCGATATACCACGTTTACCGAAAAACCAACATTGGAACTCCGCACTTTAGGCAATCCTTTTACAAACCATTTTGCCTTAGAAATAAAAAGCGAAGCAGACGAAAAAGCCTTCATTTCTCTCTACAATATTGAAGGAAAATTGGTCAAAATCCTTGAAACCAATCTTTATCAAGGAGATAATCGCTTAGAAATGAATGATTTATCAAATTTAGCATCTGGATTTTATAGTGCATCCGTCCATCTGATTTCTAAAAATGAATCGCCTCAAATAATTGAAAAATCAACTGTCAAAACAATCCCAAATGGGTTGTTCAAAAAAATTACTGCCTTACATCCTGAATATCTTAAGTATCCTAACAATGAAGTACTCCCCCTCAGTAATGAGCAGTATCTGCTACTCATTCAAGCGAATAGATTGACGGAAAATATCGGTAAAGTAAAATTAGACATCACTTCTATCAATCCCGATTATGATTCTTGGGATATTGAAACAGACGCCATAGTTGAAGAAGCAGATGAGGATTTGTATCCAAATTATAAAAAGGAAATGACTCAAATATTCAATGAATATCGAGAAATAATGACAAATACGGCATTTAAAGACCATAAAATAAAAGAAGTCTATGACATTGAAGATTTCGACATTTCGCATCTTTTCAAATATAACAATATCCTGTTGATACAAAAAGAAGTGATTACCAAGAAGAGGGTTTATACACACAGGGTTGTAAAAATGTAAATCAGTGTTTTAATATTTCCAACGGCGTATTTTATTCGATTTTACTGAGGGGGTGTCAACGCTTTCATTTGGGAGACATTGGTGGACGTTATGAGCTTTAAACATTTAGCGATTAGGGTGAGTAGCCATCTTTTACCAATAAAAACTAATTTTTACTTCCTAATTCGGACAAAGTCCCTATATTTGCGCGTCTTTTTCAGGGAAAGACCGTTTTTAATAAAAATATAAAAAACAAAGAAAAAAAATCCGACATGGAAAGTTTTAAATTAGCAGTAGAAGTTCGTGAAAATGTAGGTAAAGCGGCTTCAAAAGTCGTGCGTCACAGCGATGCTATCCCTTGCGTAATGTACGGTGGTGGTGAATCGATTCACTTTACAACCACATGGGCTGATGTCCGTCACCTTGTTTTCACACCCGATTTCAAAACGGTTGAAGTAACAATTGGCGGTGCAACACATAAAGCCATCGTTAAAAATGTACAGTTTCATCCAGTGAATGAAAAAATCCTTCACATGGACTTTTTGAAACTCGTACCAGGTACGCCAATCAAAGTTATCCTTCCTTTGCGTTTACGTGGCTCATCACCTGGTGTTAAATTAGGTGGTAAATTGCTTCAAAGTATCCGTAAAATCAGCGTAAAATGTACGCCTGAAACTTTGGTTGACCAATTGACGCTTGATATTTCAAAATTGGATTTGGGTCAATCGGCGCGTGTTCGTGATATTGATGCTGTCGAAGGCATTGAAGTGTCTATGTCACCAGCGATTCCCGTAGTGATTATCGAAATTCCGCGTGCCATGCGTGCAGCAGCAGCAGCAGAAGCGAAAGCCACAGCTGGTCCGAAGAAGAAAAAGTAATCAAAACCTTTGGTTTTGGAAAAATACAAGCGGCTGTTCGAAAGGGCAGCCGCTTTTTTATTACCCCTCAGTAAGTTGTCAACAACCTTCAATAGTCATTAGAAGTAGAGATTTGTCGTTTTGCAATGTACAAATGTTTGACATTTGCCTTCGAAATATGAAAACCAGAGGGTTCAATATCACGGCGTAAATGTGTTTCTGTATAATCGCCATGTAGTTCAATAACCATCATTTGAACCTTAGACAACCAAGCGGCGGCATCTTTTAAAACGTCTTTCTCTGCGCCTTCAATATCCATTTTCAATAAATCAATACGTTCTATTTTCAAATCTTCGATGATTTTGAGCAATGTCAAAGCAAGCACTTCTGTCCCATTGCCCCCCTCAGTATCATAGCTGTTTTTTTGATTAAATACATGAACGTTGAAGCCTACTTCATTATCGTCAATACATACTACACCTATTTTATCACTAACAGCCACTGGTACAATTTCTGCCTTTGGTATATTGGCTGCTAAGTTTTGTTGAAGAACGACGATGTTTTTAGGTGAAGGTTCTACGGCAATGAAACGGGCATTTGGAAAATAATGTTGATGAAAAAAAATACTTGCCAAACCAATATTTGCGCCTAAATCCATGACAACAGCGGTCTCACTAAACGATTTTTCAAGCGGTAAAAGATAATCTTCACGCTTAAAAATCTCATGAACCATCGGCATATCTTGGGTTCTTAAGTAGATTTGTTTAAAATCAGGTAAGAGTAAATTAAAAACGTTTGTTTTCTGTTCAGAAACTATTCGACTATACCATTTACGATTCCGAACGGCTAAACCTCGCCGAATCATTTGCTGCAACATAGTAAAGCGTGTTATCCAATCTGCTCCAATTTTATAGCAAAAATCAAGTGCATTGATAATAGATGTTATAATCATATAAAAAACGAGTTCACTTTCAAAGAAATTAAGCATCAAAAGTAAAAAAAATCACAAAAAGTAAAGAAGGTTCGATGAAAAATCAATAAGGCGAAGGACTAACAGCCGTCCAACCGCCATCAATAACCAAACTCTGACCAGTAATATGCCTTGAAAGAGGTGAGACTAAAAACAAAGCAGCATTCGCAATATCACCAACTGTTGCAGGTCTGCCCAAAGGGGTTATTCGCGACCAAGTTTCGATATATGCGCTGTCATCTAAGGTACGTTCTGTCATTGTTGCGCCTGGTGCGAGGGCATTGATAGTGATATTATACTCCGAAAGCTCTTCAACCAAACCCTTTGCAAGCATTTCTAAACCTGCCTTTGTCATGCCATAAGCCACCAAATTCTTATGCGCCTGATGTCCTGTGACCGACGACATAAATAGAATACTGCCGCCCGATTTTTGCTTAACTATTTGATTCGCAACCGCTTGTGCTAAAAAAAAGCTGCCGCTTAGATTCACATTCATCACTTTTTGTAAGGCTTCGGGCGTATAATCCAAAAATTTTCCGAAATGTGTAATCCCCGCATTAGCGATACCTATTGTCACTTGACCAAAATGACTCACCGCTTTGGCAACCATCTTTTCAATAAAGACAATATCAGACGCATCACCCGACAAGTAAATACATTTGCCGCCTTCTTGATTGATTTCAATCGCCGCAGTTTGTGCCAAACCCGCATCTAAATCATTGAGTAAAACAGATGCTCCTTGTAAGGCTAATTGTCGTGCAATTTCAAAGCCGATGCCACATCCTGCACCTGTGATGATAGCGGTTTGATTGGAGAATGGTAAAGACATAATTATTGATTTATAAAAACAGTGTGAAACTATTATTTAAAAAGAAAATTTTCAAAAATATGTATCTTACACCGCTAAAAAAGAGCTATTAGCAATGGAAAAAGAAACTAAATATCCTATTTTTAACGAATTTAAATCAGTTGTCAAATGAAAAACAATACAACTAAGACTCCGCTTTTCAATACATTAAGAAAAGCACTCCGCATGGCTATCACTGCCAATAAAAATCAATCATCGTCAGAAGAAATGGTCCAACGGGCCGATGATACCGGCATTTCAAGACGTAAATTTATTGAAAATACGGGCAAAACGCTCATCATTGGTGGCCTAACAGGCTTCAATACTGAGGGGGTGTTTGGTCGTTCTCTATTCTCAAAAACGCCGCCACGCATTGTCATTGTCGGTGCAGGTATCGCAGGACTTCATGCTTTGCATATTTTAAAGAAAGCTGGATTAGATGCGACTATTTATGAAGCATCAGGGCGTACAAGCGGACGTATGTTCACCGTCCAAAACGCTATGGGCGAAGGGACTTGGACAGAATTTGGCGGTGAATTTGTGGACACCAACCATAAAGATATGTGGGACTTGGCAAAAGAGTTCAACCTCGAACTCATTGACTATGCCCAAGCATCTGAAAATGCATTGACAAAGGAAGTCTTCTTCTTTGATGGTAAAAACCATACGTTGAAGGATGTTGTCGAAGCATTCCGTGTTTTTGCAGACAAAATTGCTGCCGATGCTGAACGTTTGCCAGACAATATGAGTACCGAAGGTTATAAAACCAAAGACCCTTATATCAAAAAACTTGACCGTATGTCTCTTTCTGAATACCTCGAAAAGATAGGTGCTAAGGGTTGGATAAAGGAATTCATAGAAGTCGCTTATGAATCGGAATATGGTTTGTCGCCACAAGTGCAGTCGGCTATCAATTTGCCGATTCTTATCTCTACGGATACTGAGGGGGGTAAATTTGAGTTGTTTGGAGAGAGCGATGAGCGGTATAAAGTCAAAGGTGGCAACCAATCTATCCCCGATGCCATAGCTAAAAAGTATCCTGACTATATCCAACTCAATCGGTCATTAGAAGCCATTAGCCGTTCTTCAAATCATTATGATTTGACGTTTTCTGGTATGAAAAACGCTGTAAAAGCGGATTATGTGGTCATAGCCATCCCTTTTTCACGCCTTAAAAATGTGGATATTCGCCTACAAATGCCGCAAGTCAAATGGGATTCTATCAATCACATGGGTTTTGGCACCAATGCTAAATTGATGCTGGGTATGAAAAAACACTTTTGGCGCGGACAAGGCTTTCAAGGTTTGTGTTATTCCGATGTCGGTATTCCAAATGGTTGGGACAATGCCCAATTGCAAAATGGCGATAACGAAACGGCTGGTTTGTCTATCCTTTTTGGTGGTCCTTCGGGCTTGGCACTTGGAAAAGGGTCGGTTGGGGCACAAAAAGACAAGTATCTGCCTTTATGGGACAAAATTTACAAAGGCGCAACCGAAAACTTCAATGGCAAAATGGCACGTATGAATTGGAATGTTTATCCTTACGCCCTCGGCAGCTATATTTGCTATCGAACAGGGCAATACACGAGCATTGCAGGGGCAGAAGCGATGCCAATTGGCAATGTTTTCTTTGCAGGTGAACACTGTGGCGGCGATTTTTCAGGGTTTATGAATGGGGCGGCACAAAGTGGTCGTGAAGCGGCGGAAAAAATCGTTGCGAAGGTGGGGAAGTGAATGTAAAAAATGGGTGCGGTCTTCACGTTCGGGGAACTTTAAAAGTTCCCCGAACGTTTTTTGCGCCTTCCCTTATTTTCTTAACGAACCCCCTCAGTAAAAAGCCTTTTTGAGCACATAATTCGAGATAATTATTAGCTTTGTTCATTCATTAACAAACCAAATATTCAATCATTTCTTAAAAATTCAAACCAAATCATGTTCAAAATGAAATGCCTATTACTCTTTTCCACACTCTTATTATTTGGCACAGCTTGTCGTTCCGACGAACCGACAGCGCGTATGCCTAAACAATTTGCCATTGAGCAATTGTATGACAATTTAGCCATTAATGCCGCTGATTTTAGTGCTGATGAGACCAAAATATTGGTCACCAACAACAAAACAGGCATATATAATGTGTATGAATTGAATACCGTTGATACGTCTCAGAAACCTTTGACGGGTTCTTTGAAAGAATCCTTTTTTGCTGAAGCTTATTTGCCAAACACCAGCGATTTTATTTACTCGGCTGATAAAGGTGGGGACGAAAACAGCCATTTATATCTCGTCAAACAAGGTACACAGGAAGCCCAAGACATCACCAATTGGGCAAAAAGCTCTAACAGCCTCTTCGGTTGGAGTGCCGACAAAACAGCGATGTATGTCAGCACCAATAAACGAGACCCTAAATACTTTGACCTCGTAAAGATGGACATTGGCAAATGGCAGCCTATCCTTTTATTCAAAAATGATTCGGGTTTAACACCGTCTGCTATTTCTAAATCGGAACGGTATATCGCTTTGGATAAATCCATAACGACTGACAAAAACGAGTTGTATTTATACGATGGGGTTAGCAAAACCACTAAAAAGATAAGCAACGACAACGAAGCCACTTGGAGAGCCATGGCTTTTGAGCAAAACGACAGCATTATGTATTACGTCACAAACGATGGTAATGAGTTCAGTTATCTCGTTCGTTACAATATCCAAACGGGCAAAGCGGATAAAGTATATGAGTCAAAATGGGATGTCGCTTTCATGAATTTGAGCGAAAATGAGAAGTACCACACCATTTTTATCAATGAAGATGGCAAAAACAAGGTCATTTTGTTCGACCATGCCACTAATACACCTATTTCTTTCCCCGAAATAAAAGATGGCGATGTCTTGAATGTCAATATTTCAAACAGTGAGAAAAGGATGTTATTGACCATTGGCAGCAGCACAAGTCCGCCCAATCTTTATCTCTACAATGTTGAGAATAAAGAGTTGAAACAACTGACTTCGACGCTCAATAAAGCGATTGACCAAAACGATTTGGTGAAAGCAGAAGTCGTCCGATTCAAATCTTTTGACGGCAAGGAAATTCCCGCAATTTATTACAAACCTTTGCAAGCATCGAAGCAAAACAAGGTCGGTGCGCTTGTGTGGGTGCATGGCGGACCGGGTGGACAAAGCCGTGTTGGGTTTAGTAATTCCATCCAATACCTCGTCAATCATGGTTATGCCGTTTTAGCCGTCAACAATCGGGGTAGCAGCGGTTATGGTAAGAGTTATTACAAAATGGACAATAAAGACCACTCAAACGGTGACTTAAAAGACTGCATTTGGGGCAAAAAATGGTTGGCAGAACAAAATTATATTGACACCAGTGCGATTGGCATTTATGGCGGTAGCTACGGCGGTTGCATGGTACTCGGTGCGCTCGCTTTTCATCCCGATGAGTTCAAAGTCGGCGTGGATTTGTTTGGTGTTGCCAATTGGATACGCACTTTGAGAAGTATTCCGCCTTATTGGGAAGCTAACCGCAAAGCCTTGTATGAAGAATTGGGCGACCCGAATTCTGCGGATAGTGTTCGTTTAAAAAACATATCGCCTTTGTTCAATTATCAAAAAATTACGAAGCCATTGATTGTTTTTCAAGGCGCAAACGATGTCCGTGTCTTGCAAGCAGAAAGCGATGAAATCGTTGAAGGTGTCAAAAAGAACGGCGTGCCTGTCGAGTACGTCCTTTATCCTGACGAAGGGCATGGATTTGTTAAAAAAGAGAATCAAATCACCACTTCTAAGCGAACACTTGAGTTTTTGGATAAGTACTTGAAGCCGAAGGTGTTGAATTGATAGGAATTATATAGAAAAATGCCCCCCTCAGTAAAACACCTCTTTATACTCGTTTGTGCGTATAAAGAGGTGTTTTTTTTTTAAATATTAGTATTCAAAACTTACGACACTTCATACAAAGAAAGTTATATCACATTCATTCATACTCTATAAAATTATTACCTCCAGTCTTTTAATTTATAAAATAATAATAATTTTTTATAAAATAAATTTGCATCTTATAAATAGACATATTAATTTTGTATCTATAAAACAAAAGAAAGCATAAGCAAACATTTGTATCTTAACTCAATTCTCTCACCCTTTAAAATCCTTAAAAGAATGGAAATTAAAGAAGTCAAAAACCTGTTTACATTCCGTATGACAGATGAAGTTTTCAATGTCGTTAGAACCGAAGTCCTTCACCTTTCGGAAGTTTATGAACCACTTCGTGAATTTACGAGCGATGATGTGAAGGCAACTTACAAAGCCAATGCAGAAGATGGTGATTTTATCAGTATGATTGTCGAAAAACTACCCGCTATTCGTGCCAAAGGTGTTCTTATCAGTGACGATACGGTCGCACGATTGACGGTGAAATGGATTTTCATCCAACAGATGATGGTCATTGTCTCTAAATTGAGAAAATTGGCGGACAAATTGGAAACGGCAACCACTATTGCCTTGTCGGAAGGCTATTCTTTGAGCAATCTCGTGCATGAAGCGGTTGGTAGTGCTGCCAGACAAGAAGTCGAAGGCACATTGACCATCTACAATGACATTGCCGAAACGAAAAAACGCGCCATTCGGGCTGACGAAACACGTAAAAAGAACGAAGCCTCTAAAAAGAAAGCAGAAAAAATGGCACTTGTTGCCTAATATGGGTGAAATAACACGACGTATCTGATAGCACAAAGGTTTCCGATACGTGCGTACTAAACGTCTTAATGGATTGAAGCTGTTAAGGCGTTTTTTTTGTGAATCAACAAAATTAAAGAATAATGAAGTACTTGTGTTTAGGGATTGAGACAACCTTAACAAAAGCAACTGCCACTAAATTTAGAAAGTATTATTTAGCTATATGAAATTCGTAACTCGCTGTTTGAAATTCATAACTCGCTATATGAAATTCGTAACTCGCTATATAATATTCGTAACCCGCTATATGAAATTCGTAACCCGCTATATAAAATTCGTAACCCGCTATATGAAATTCGTAACCCGCTATATGAAATTCGTAACTGGCTATATAAAATTCGTCATTCAGAATAGTTGGACTTATGTTTGGTGGGGCTTTCACCGCTTTTACTTGAAAAAATAAAAAGCCCATTCGATAATCTGAATTTAAAAAAAGATGAGTAAATTTATCGTACTTCTTGTATTGTTTTTAAAATTTTTGTAAAACAATACAAAAAGTACGACAAATCTTTCAGAAATTAGCGCGTTGTGTGCTATTTAAGAACAACTGACAGTAAAGATTGACAGAGAAAATCAAATAATAATTCGAAGTCAATACTCCCAATTTAAGAAGTCTTAATTTTTACGACCAAACCCTTTACAAATTTAGCAATCTATGAAAAAATTACTCTTTTTTTAACCCTCATTGCCTTTTCGGCATTTGCTCAAAAAACGGTAAAAACAGCAAATGGAAAAGTTGAAGGCTATGAAAAACATGGGCTACGAATTTTCAAAGGCATTCCCTTTGCCACACCTCCAATTGGTAATTTACGTTGGAAAGCTCCCCAAGCTGTAAAAAATTGGACAGGAATTCTAAAATGCACCGAGTTTTCAGCAAGTCCAATGCAAATCTTACCACGTCCGATAACATATTGGACAGAAGAATTTCAACCTAAGCCAGAGCCTCCCAGTGAAGATTGTTTGTATCTAAATATCTGGACAACAGCAAAAAAAGAAAAACAACCCGTTTTTGTTTGGATTTATGGTGGTGCCTTATCGCACGGGTCAGCAAATTGTGCGATTTATGATGGTGAAGAAATGGCAAAAAAAGGCGTTGTATTTGTAAGCATCAATTATCGAGTGGGTGTTTTAGGCTTCATGGCTCACCCCGAATTGACCAAAGAATCGGGTTACAATGCTTCGGGAAATTATGGCTTTTTAGACCAAATGGAATCCCTTCGCTGGATTCAGAAAAATATTTCAGCCTTCGGAGGCGACCCAAATAACGTAACCATTGCAGGACAATCGGCTGGTGCAGTTAGTGTCTGTGCTTTGGTAGCATCGCCTTTGGCAAAAGGTTTGTTTCATAAAGCCATCGCACAAAGTGGCGGTTTATTATCGAATTTCAAAAGGAGTAATTTGGCAGAATCTGAGCAGCAAGGAATGAAATTTATGCAAAAAGCAGGGGTAAATTCGATAGAAGAATTACGCAATAAATCGGTTATCGAATTGCAAAACCTGAGTAGCTCCACATTTAGTAACAGCTCTACCTTAGATGGGTATTTTTTACCAACAAATCTGATGCAACATTTTGAAAAAGGTTTGCATAACGACGTTCCACTTCTAACTGGATGGACTTCGGATGATGGAGCTATACGTGAAATCGCTCCAATTACTCTTGAAAACTATAAAAATGAAGCAAAAACCAATTTTGGAGATAAAGCAGACGCATTTCTAAATATTTTTTCAGCTAAAACCGATGAAGAAGCATTTGCTTTAAAAACCAAATTAGCGATGTTTCAGTCTCGGGCAGTACCCTCGCATTTGTGGGCAGGTTTCAATAAAAAAAGCAAATCATATTTGTATCAATTTAGTCATGTGCCACCCGATAAGCCTAATTTTCCCAATTACGGTGCATTTCATTCTTACGAAGTTCCTTATGCTTTGCATACCCTCAAAAAATGGAATCGCCCGTGGCAACAGACCGACTGGGATTTAGAAAATAAAATGGCTTCTTATTGGGTCAATTTTGCTAAAACTGGAAATCCAAACGGTAAAGGCTTGCCAGAATGGAAAGCCTACAACAAAGAAACTGGGAATACTATGGAATTTGGCGATAAAGTAATTTTAAAAGAAGCGAAATTCAAAAAAGAACTTGATTTTTTGGAAATGGCGTGGAAATAAATTATAATCTGACGGTCGACTATAAAGAATGACATCAAAATCTAATTTCTATAAAAATTCTGGTAACTTCGGAGAAGTAAAAAAAAGCTTAAATTTAGCGCAAAAAAAGATGGCAACAGAATACGTTAGTGATTTGTTGGAATACTTTCGAGATATC
>JAYVFS010000028.1:0-18979 GCA_043772905.1 Saprospiraceae bacterium
AATCTTAGGAAGATTTAAAATCTTCCTAAGATTAGACGCTCGAAAACCTAATAATATTCTGTTTGCGAAATTTGAATATTGCATTTTGAGACAGCCTCATTTATACTTTCCGCTAAACCTTTTTGACATTCACGGCATTAAGCCCTTTACGACCGTCAACGACTTCAAATTGAACAGAATCCTCTTGACTCACTTTATCAACAAGACCTGAAATATGGACAAAAATATCCGCTTGTGTTTCATCGTCAACGATAAAGCCAAAACCTTTTGATTCGTTGAAATATTTAACTTTCCCTGTTTTCATAAGAACAATTTTAAAATAAATAGATGGCAAAATTACCTAAATGTAAATATACTATTTTATCATGGTTTTCTTAAACAGCGAATAAGTTAAAAGTCCTCTAAACGGATAAATATACATGTAACGGGGCAAAACCCGAGAAAATACGGAGAGGAGAACTATGTTCGGGGAACTTTTAAAGTTCCCCGAACATGAGCATAGTCAACGCTTTGTATCATTCATCATTACTTAATTAAGCATCAAAGACCTCTAAAATTAAACATTTGACAACAAAATATATTCAAAAGGTTGTAAAGACAAGGACATATCGGCTGTAACGTTTTGCTCTTTTTTAGTAAACGTATTTGTGTATGTGCCAACTGCATCCGACCCCCTCAGTACACAAGCCACTTTTGCGTCTGATAAATTGAAAATACCAACAAAAGTGTCTCCGTCTTTCTCACGGATGAAAGCATAGACTTTATCATCGGCATCAGTTGCTAATTTGCGTAAGACACCACCGTTTTGACCATTCCATAAAGCCTTGTTTCTATGCTTTAGGTCAATTAAAGTCTTAAAGAAATCGGCACGAGGAGTACCCGTCCAATCAATTTCATCTTTATTGAAGAACCATAAACGTTTGTCGAGGTTCGCTTCTTGACCGCTGTAAATCATACCCATGCCTTCGATAACAAATGTCAAAGCGGTATAACAATCAGCGCCTTCACCAAAAAGCTCTTTTTCAGTGCCATTCCAAGTATTCTCATCGTGGTTTTGCGTATAATTCAACTGCCATCCACGTGTGCCAAATTTTTCTTTTACTTTTTCAGTCCAATCATATAACGCAGAAGCAGGTAATGTGCCTTTCACTATTTTTTTCAAAACAATAGAGGTTTCCCAACCATAATTGGTATTGAAACACATTTTGAAATGCTGTTCGCCTTTCACTTCATCTTCTGAAAGCATGTAAACAGGTCGAATTTTTTCGAGGCGAGGGCGCAATTCGTTCCAAAAAGAATTGGGTACTTCGCCAGCTACGTCTTCGCGGAATCCGTCAATATCGAATTCACGCATCCAGAACTCATGGGCTTGAATGACATTCTCACGCATTCTTTTGTTCGAGTAATCCAATTGAGCGACATCGTCCCAGCCCCACGACTCACCGTTTTCTTCTTTTACGGGCGACATGATATTGCCGTAAGTATCGCGTTTAAACCACTCTGGATGACGCAACATCCAACGGGAATCCCAACCTGTGTGATTGGGTACAAAATCAAGAATGACTTTAATGCCTGAATCATGGAGTTTTTTGACAACAAGTCTAAAATCTTCTGGTTTTCCATAACGTGGATTGACCGAAAAGAAGTCATACACAGCGTAATGGCTGCCCAAAACTTCTGTTTCTGCTTCAATATGCGACTTTTGATTGGTTTCGCACAAAGGATAAATGGGCATAAACCAAACGATGTCAACGCCCAAAGCAGTGATGCGGTCTATGTGATCTGCAAAAGCGGTAAAAGTGCCTTCTGATGTGAACTGGCGGACATTTACTTGATAAACAACCGCATTTTTGGCCCAATCTGGTGTTGAAAGCGGTTTTTCCTCATAAATAGGCGCAATAGCTTCAGCCTTTTTTTGTTCTTCCTCTTGATGCGTTAAATGCATATTCCTCGCAATCAGTGCAATAAGAGCGAGCGCGATAACAGTCGTTACAATAATGGTGGTTGTCATAAAGTAGAATCTAACTAATTATTAATATTTGATAAAAAGGTGCGCAAATTTCCAACGAATTAACCCGAATACAAAATTTTTTGAAGGGTTTATTGAATTTAGCCGTTTCATTGAGTGAAATTTCTAAATTTTAATGTAAAATCTGATTTACCCCCCTCAGTATCTTGAGCTGTTTTAGCCCTTCAAAATTCCACATTTATTAATCTTTATTCGATATTCCTCGATTTATGCACTCTAATTTTTCTAAAACTGTATTTTTGCACGTTTCTCGAAACGACATGCTAAAATTTATGGTTTCACTTGTTACTAACTAATTGATTATTAATGAAAAACACTTATTTTGACTTAGTGGATCAGACCTTCGATTTTCCACAGGATGAATTCACTTTGCAAGATAATTGCCTGCATTTCCATGGCATTGACTTGTACGCACTGATAAAAAAATACGGTACACCTTTAAAAATCACCTATCTCCCAAAGATTAGTCAACAGATTCAAGCAGCTAAAAAATACTTCAATGATGCGATTGACGACCTCAATTACAACGGCGAATATTTTTATTGCTACTGCACGAAAAGCTCACATTTCCGCTTTGTTTTAGATGAAGTTTTGAAAAACAATGTCCAAATCGAAACGTCTTCGGCGTTTGATATTGACTTGATTATCAAACTTTTTAAGGATAAAAAGCTTAATAAAGATAAAATCATCGTTTGCAACGGTTTCAAAAACGATGTCTATATCCGAAAAATCGCTTATCTCATCAATAGTTTAGGGTTTACCAATGTCATTCCAGTGTGCGATAACCGTGATGAATTGGATTTATTGGATGCGCACATCGTCAAATCATTTAATATCGGCATTCGCGTGGCAACGGAAGAAGAACCGAATTTCCAGTTTTATACCTCGCGTTTGGGTATTCGTCATTCACGCATTGTCAATTTTGTGAAAGATAAAATATTGACAAACCCGAAGTTCAAACTCAAAATGCTGCATTTCTTTGTGGATACAGGTATCAAAGACACGACCTATTATTGGTCTGAACTTCGCAAAGCCTTGAAATTATATTGCAATTTGAAGCATTATTGTCCTGATTTGAACTCTATTAACATTGGGGGCGGCCTGCCAATTGCCAATTCTTTGAATTTTGAATACGATTATGCATACATGATTCGTGAAATTGTGAGCAATGTCAAAGCCTATTGTGATGATGAAAATGTGGCATCGCCTGATATTTATACAGAATTTGGCAAATATACAGTCGGTGAAAGCGGTGCAACGATTTTAGGTGTCATTGGACAAAAGCAACAAAATGATTCCGAGTTGTGGTATATGGTTGACAATTCATTGATTACAACGATTCCTGATGCGTGGGCAATTAATGAACGTTATATTATGTTGCCGATTAATCATTGGAACAAAGAATACACGCGGGTCAACGTCGGCGGATTGAGTTGTGACAATGCAGATTATTACAACTCTGAAGCGCATCTCAATATGGTTTATTTGCCTAAGTTTTCTAAAAATGAAGACCCTGTTTGTGTTGGTTTTTTCCATACAGGTGCTTATCAAGATGCTTTGAGTGGTTATGGTGGCATAAAACACTGTCTCCTACCCTCTCCCAAACGCATTTTGGTTGACAAAGATGAAAATGGCAATTTTGTAGATTGGATGGAATCAGAAGAACAGGACTCGGAGTCCATGTTGAAATTGTTGGGGTATTGAAGGACGTGGTAGCGGCTCATATATGAGACTGTCTCAAAAGGTAAAACTCTTTTTTTCGTACAGAATATTATTAGGTTTTCAACGGATAATCTTAGGAAGATTTTAAATCTTCCTAAGATTGAACGGGTTTCGAAATAAAATTCCGTTTTCGAAATTTGAACATTGCCTTTTGATACAGTCTCATGTGTGGTCATTAAAACTATTCGACAACCACCTTTTGAGTCGTAAAAGCCAAACCAACTTGAATCTTAAAAAGATAAATACCTTTCGATAAAGTATTGATATTCAATATTGTCCCCCCCTCAGTATAACCGTCTATTTGTTGCTCAAAAACGAGCCGACCCAAAGCATCGAAGGCTTTAATACCCATCTTTTCTGTTGTTTTTAATTGCATTGTCAATGTTAAATGACCATTTAGAACAGGATTAGGCGAAAGAATCACCGTTCCCAACTCATTCAAATCTTGTGATGAAACAGAGCGACAAGCGGTAACAATAGCAGACAACCGCGTCCGCAAAGCAGATAAACGAGTAAAACTTGAATCGCCTGGGCAATCAGTTGCACAACCACTTCTATGGCCATTGACGACGGGAATATCACCCAAATTACTGAGGGGTTTAGAATCCATTGGATTGATATTAGATTCCACAGCTTTCCAAGCAAAAATACGTTCTAAGGTTTTCCAAGCTGTATCGGTTGGCGCAGCAGTCATATAATTACCCATCATGCACACGCCCATCGTATTGTTGTTTTTTGCACAATAATGCGCACCAACTACATTATTGCCACCGCCACGACCATAAAAGAGCGTACCATCGGGCGCAATCAAATAATTGTAGCCCACATCTGACCAACCATTGGAATTGACATGAAAATCAAAGATAGAAGCCACTGTTGCTGGCCAATTTGTTGAAGTGTTGCCACCCGCGCTGTGATGCACTATAAGGTGTGTGACCGTTGAATAGGTTGGTGTATTCTTATATTGCACATTATTCGTTAAACCCAAACTGACACCCCAAACTGCCCGAGATACTGAGGGGGGGGCATCGCAAGTACTTTCAGGTGTAAATGAAGTAGATGACACAGGCGGAATATTCGTCGGATTAAAAAGACGAATAGCAATGCTGTTCAATTTTTCTAAAACAGGTTTTTGCATTTTACAAACCACTTGTATATGATTTGTTGTCTTATCCAAATATACCAATTCACTCACAAATACTTGCGAAGGGTCGGCATCCGATTCGTGGAAATGATGCAGTTGAATGTAGTTCAAGCGGTTTTTATTATCGTCGCTGGCATTCATATTCAAGACCAAAGGCACATCTAAACGTTGACCTTCTAAGCGAACAGATGCAGCAATAAATGGCGCATTTGTGAAAGACAGTTGGCCAATATTAATTGTTAAGACATCAAAATCATCAGCAGAAACGATACTGATTTTTTTTAAATCTTCTGGATTTGTTAAATCAAAACGAACAGTCATGCTTTCTTGTGCAAGTGTTTTAGAGCATAAAAGCAGGCATAAAAAGAAGTAAAGCAATGGTTTCATAATTAGGTATTTTTATATAGTATTCTAATTTAAAATGTAAATGATTTGATAGGGCAAGGTAGATTGTTTTGTCAGATGAATCAACTATAATCACATAAACCAACTCATAAATGGCGCGAACAAACGGACATAAAGACGATACTTACAAGCTTTTTTAGGACATTTAGGATGCTTATCAAAATGAATATTAGTTAAGTTATGCTTTATGGCTTCAATATGTTTAGCAGACGTTAAGTTGTTGTCCAGATAATGAATATTTTGCTTACCAAAAGTCTTGTCATTGACCCAAAGGCACACTTCTGTATTGTTTTTTTGTGAAACGATATGAATATTGTAGCTACCGATAACGGTTATAGTGGAATCAAGAATGATAGATTTGGTGTGTAAATACTCTTGTCCTTCATATTCCCATATTTCGACACCCATTTTCAGATATTTAGGTCTTGAACGCCTATAAACGGCTTGCATCAAAAGCACATCGGTTGTACATTCCGAGTTTGTCAATAAACGAACCTTCACACCACGGCTTATGGCGCTTTTAATGGCTTTCATCCAGAGCTTTGTTGGATGAAAATAAGGGTTTTTGAAATCAATGGATGTCTTTGCGGAGTCTAAAAGCGCAATTAATTGCAAGGTTCCTCTTAGGTTCTTTTTTTCAGTAGGGATGATTGCAACACTGCTGTCACTGACGAAGTTGTCATAAGTCGCATGAACCTTAGCGGTTGAGGATGTGGCAGCCCAATCTATATCTGAATTGGGTTTTACTCTCGCTTTTTTCAATAATTGAGACAGCCCTTCTTCTAAACGTTTTTTCCAATGGGCGCGCATCTCATCATCTAAGCGAACTCTTGAAGGTTTTTTAGTCAATCTGCGCCGATTCCACATCTCATAAAAATGAATGCGTAACTCTCTTGACACATCTTTACTTTTGGCAAAGAGTTCCGTATCTAAAAAATTACCTGTTGAGTCAATTTTAAAATAATCATTGGATAAATTTCTGCCACCAACAATGAGGTTTTCGTTGTCAGTCAACAAAACTTTCTCGTGCATTCTGTTCGTGAGGATATGCAACTGAAACAGTTGTACTTTATTGAATAGGTGTACCTCAATCTTTCTCTCTTTCAAATAATTAAGCAGCTCGCCTGATACATCATTGCCAAAAGCATCTAAAATCAACCTGACTTTTACCCCTTTTTCTGCTTTCTTAATCATCAATTGGAGCAGACCCAAACCCACTTCATCTTCACGAATAATGTAAGTCGAAATCAGTATTTCTTTTTGTGCGCGTGCAATCAAATCAATGCGGCATTGCAGTGCTTCTCTTTCCATGTTCAATATCCTGAAATCATCCGCCTTTACAATCTGGGCGTTTCCCATCAGGGAAAACAGGACAATAAATTTCAATAGGTTTCTGTGCATGTTGTTTTTTATTTTTATAGCCACAATACTAATCATTTTTTCAATTGTACATTAGCAGAAGCCAAAATTTACTTTAAAATGCCTCATATACTGAGGGGGTCATAAACTGAACGTTTTCCTATAAAAACCTTCACAAAACGATGTACAAGTCCTTTTTATTCAAGACATTCGTGGCAGTTCTTACACATCAATTCTAAAATCAAAAAAATGTTATCAAAATGAAAAACATCAAAAAAACAACCCTAATCGGTCTTTTATGCCTCATCAACGTCTTGGTTTTTGCGCAAAGTGCTAACTGCTACCTATATGTTGGTACTTACACCCGCAAAACGAGCGAAGGCATTTACATTTACAAATTCAATACGAAAACGGGTGATTTTACCCCCCTCAGTATAGCAAAGGGTATTGACAATCCTTCCTTTTTGGCGATTTCACCCGACCATCGTTTTCTCTATTCGGGCGGGAGCAAGAAAGGGGATTCCGTTCATGCGTTTGCGATTGACCAACAAACGCATTTTTTGACGTTGTTGAATACCCAATCATTGGCCAAAGCTCAAGGTGCCACACATTTAGAATTGGACAAGACAGGAAAATGGTTGTTTGTCGCTAATTATGGCAGCGGCAGTATCAGTGTGTTGCCCATCGAAGCCCAAGGAACGTTGGGAGAACTCGCTCAAACGATTCAACTTGAAGGAAAAAGCATCGTTTTACCGCAACAAGACAGAGCACATCTTCATTCCACGAATATTTCACCAGATAACACCGCTGTTTTCGCCCCCGATTTGGGTACTGATAAGATAATGGCGTATCGTTTTGATGTTCAAACAGGCAAATTATCGCCTAGTGAACCGCCTTTTATGCAAACGGCTGCGGGTGCAGGTCCCAGGCATTTTACATTTCATCCGAATGGGAAATTTGCATACAGTATACAAGAGATTGATGCCACCGTCATGGGTTTTAACTATAAAAATGGTGTCTTAGAGCCTTTTCAAACCATCAAAACTTTGCCTGATGATTATACTGGACGTAAATGGAGTGCTGATATTCACATATCGCCAGATGGCAAGTTTCTCTATGGTTCAAACAGAGCGCATGAGAGTTTAGCTATTTTTAAAATTGATAAAAAAACAGGTCAATTGACTTTGGTCGGACAGCAATCTGTGAATGGCAAAACGCCGCGCAACTTTGCGATTGACCCAACAGGTTGTTTTGTCTTGGTGGCGAATCAAGACAGTGACAACATTACTATTTTTAAGCGCAATAAAAGGACGGGAAAATTGACGGCGACTGGGAAAGAGATTAAAGTATCGTCGCCTGTTTGCTTGAAGTTGATTCGTTGAGGTGTCGCAGTAGGTATCGTAAACGGAAATTCAATTGGTTTTTGCTTTTTTTTTGCAAAAAAAAATAAAAAACCAATTGAATTTCCGTTTACGATACCTTGTTTCTATTACAAAGACAAAACGTTGTTAGTCAAACTTTTAACCTTTTCTAAGGTGAAACCAAAGGTAGAACCAATCCCTTCAGTAGAACGGACATGAACAGATTGGTTGTGGGCTTCAACAATGTGTTTAACAATTGCCAAACCCAATCCTGTGCCGCCCACATCGCGCGAACGACTTTTGTCCACTCGGTAAAAACGGTCAAAAAGATGCTTTAAATGCTGTCGTGCGATGCCAATGCCATTGTCAGAGACTTCAATCAACACCACTTTGTCCATGTCGTAGAAACTGACTTTAGTTGAACCGTTTTGTTTGCCATATTTGACAGAATTGCCAATCAAATTGTTCAAAACCTGCCTGACTTGTTCTTTATCGCCTCTGACCCGAAAGCCATGATTTGCACCTTCTTTGAATGACAATTTGATGTTTTTTGCTTTGGTGCGCAATTCAATGTCTTCAAACACTTCAAAAGTCAAACTTTGAATATCAAAAACCTGTAAATTGAGCGTCATCTTACCACTTTCAAGCCTTGAAATGGTATCTAAATCTTGAACAATGGTATCCAAGCGTTCAACATTGCGCGCCGCTTTTTGCAAAAAAGTCATATTTACTGAGGGGTCGTCTATGCCACCATCAATAAGCGTGTGTAGGAAACCTTGAATATTAAAAATAGGTGTTTTCAATTCGTGGCTCACATTGCCGATATAGTTACGACGGTATTCTTCTAACTCATTGAGCGTAGCAATCTCTTTATTCTTATTGTTTGCCCAGTTTTCGACTTCATTTTCAACGTCTTCGAGCGTACCACCCTCCAAACCTGGTTTTTCATCGCTCTTTTTTGCATCCGAAATTTTTTTGTAAATCACTTTAATACGCCGATATATAAACGCATTGATGAGATAGGCTGTCATAAAAAAACAGACGATAAAAGTGATTAAAGGCAGCAGAACAATGTTCAAAGCTCGACTCATGGCAGTTGCTTCCAAATTAATACCAATGACCACAATGAAAAGTGCTAACGTTGTAATCAACGCTGCATAAAAAGCAATTTGTTTTGGTGTAGGATTTTTGAACATATATGTTTGTCAAATGACCTAAATGATGAATGTGTGTTGTTTATTTTAGTAAAAAACAATTAAAAGTCAAATTTATAACCAATCCCTTTAAGTGTTTTTATTTGGTCGGAACCAATTTTCTCACGTAATTTTCGAATGTGCACGTCTATAGTACGGTCGCCAACAATAACATCGCTGCCCCAAATTTTGTGATAAATTTCCTCCCTTGTAAACACTTTGCCCGGACGTGAAACCAAGAGCAAAAGTAATTCAAATTCTTTCTTAGGCAAATCTATAACTTCCTCCCCCCTCAGTACCTGTACCCTTTGACGGTCAATTTTCAAGTCAGAGACTTCGATGATTTGATCTTTTTCATCTTTTTCTTTTTTGTTGCGGCGTAACAAGGCTTTGACTCGACTGATAAATAATTGAGGTTTTATTGGTTTAGTGATATAATCATCACCGCCGACATCAAGGGCTTTTATTTGCGTAAAATCTTCATCGCGCGCTGTCAAAAAGGTAATGATGGTTTGTTGAAACTGAGGTTGTGCGCGCAAACGTCGGCAGACTTCGATACCATCTAATTCGGGCATCATAATATCCAAAATAATGAGGTCAGGAAGTGATTTATTAGCGATTTCCAAAGCATCTGCACCATTAGAAGCAGTTGAGACCTCAAAACCTTCTTTCTTTAAGTTATAACTCAAGAAGTCCAAAATGTCTTCTTCATCATCTACAACAAGAATTTTCGTCATTATTTTTAAATTTTATTTAGGTGTTGTGTGTTTCCTTTGAAATAATCCGCAAAAATAGCTCTTTTGGCATGTGCTTTTGGATTTGTGCGTTAAGAAATTGTAAAGTTTAAATAGCCTTACAAACACCCAATTTACTGAGGGGGCAAAAACCGCGACGATTGGTCCTCATTTTATTATTTTATCTTGAACAAAAGGCGGATCAGAAGTCCTCCGTCCGATGTTATAGCTTTTTTTCATCTGTTATGTAAACTGTCTCTTTCCGTATTAATAATACGCAATACTTTGCTGTAAACACTGTCAAAACGTTCTGGATTATGCGCATAAACAACCATAGTCGAATCGAAATCTGTTCTCGTCACTCCGTGTTTCTCATAGATTTGTGCATAATAAATAGGTGTCATACTGTCCCGCACACGTGTAATTTCAGATTCAGTCATAGCTTCAGCGGTATGAACATCTACTAATATATTAATAAGTTTTTCTTCTGAAATCGGCGCATTTAGATTATTTTGACACGCCAAAAAGAAGAAACTGAACAAAAATAAAGCAAAAACAATATGAGAAACGTATTTCATTTTTTCTATTTTATAAGCTATCCACTAATAAACTATTTATACATTTTCGGAAACCACAAACCCGTTACGCGAGCAGTCTTATCACTGAACTTCGACCAATCTTCTACGTTCAAGGCTATGCGGATGATGCCACAAGTCGGTAGGTTCTCAATGGGGTCTGGATTAAAATTATTTGTAAAATAAGTCAGTGTTGGATTGTGCCCAAAAAGTAGAACAACATTGGCTGTATTGGGCAATTCTCGGATAATATTGAAAATGTCCGTTTCCATAGCTTCATAGATATCGGATTGATAATCAATCTGTTCTGCATCCAGATTAAATTCATTGGCAAAATACAAAGCCGTTGTTTTGGCGCGCATAGCAGGGCTCGAAACAATTAAATCGGGATGAACACCCGCCTCTTTCAGTATTTTAGCCATCAACGGCGCATCATGATGACCGCGTTTATCCAGCATACGGTCAAAGTCTTTTGCACCGAGTTCCGCCCAACTTGATTTGGCGTGACGAATAATAAATAGTGTTTTCAAATTATTATTATTTTTTTGAATTGATAAGACTGACACGAATTACACGAATTACACGAATTCTTTTTTAAAAATCATTCGTGTAATGAGTGAAATTCGTGTCAACCAAGCACCACAAATAGATTTTTGTCTCCTTAAAACAGTAAAGTCACCGAATCCTATATTAACTTGCAAGTTTTTTATAACCGTAAGGCGAAAGTATAAAATGAAACTCAATTTTTCACTTGATAAACTCGAATTGTATCTCGACGACGATATTTTGCTCGGCTCGGATGCCCTTATTAACGCCCAAAAGCTTGTTTCGCTCACAGAAGTTGAAAAAAACCTTTTTTTAGCCCGTTTTACTGAGGGGGGTCATTTGGTTGAAACAGAAGTTCAATTAGTCGGTGCTAAAGTAAAAATAGCGACTTGTGAATGTGCCGATTTCCATGAAAAAGAGATTTGCTCACATATCGGCGCAGCTCTATTAAAGCTTTTAGAACAGCGAAAAGCGAAAAGTGATGCCCGAAAAGCCTCAAGTGCAAAAGCTGCACAAAACGCCGATGCACCGCCTAAACTAACGATTCCCAATATATTAAAACGCATCGAAGCACCCCAACTCATTGAATTTATTGCAGATTATGCCCGTAATGACAAACAGTTTGCATTGGCTTTGAAAACCCGTTTTGCCAGTGATTTGTCTTCTGGAACGGTTGAAGAACATTATAAAACCCTTATTGACAATACTTTACGCTCGGTTAAAAATCCAAGAGGACGCATAACGCCTAAAGGTTGGCAACAGGTTTTTACGATGGTGGACGAATTGCGTCAGAAAGCAGAAACCCTTTTTAAAGGTGGCGAATTAAGTCATTGTTTTGATGTTATAAAAGTTACTTTACCGCTTGTACATCGTTTGATGCGGACTTCTGAATCGCCAAAAACTAAAATAGAACGTCGGCAAGTCCTTTTAACGGAAATACTAAGGGGGTACGATGAGTTGTTGGTTTCGCCTGAATTGAGTCAACAAATGTGGGATTTTATACTCACGGAATACAATCAAAATTGCAGAAAAGATTTTTCAACACGTCTGTTTGATGCGCTTTTGAAAAATGCAGATAGTGATGCACGGGTTGAAAATTTATTACAAATCATTGATGGACAACTCATTGCGTGTCGTCAATTTTTAGAAATTAAAGACAGATTGTTGACGCAAAAAGTGCAGGTGTTGCAAAAGTCGGGTCGCGTTGCCGAAGCAAGTGCTTTAATTCTAAGTGTTTCCTCAAATCCTGATGTTTTATTGTTTGCGGTGGAAAATGCTTTGACCAATAATGATTATGATTTAGCTAAAAGTCTGTGTCAAAACGGTTTAAAGATATTTAAAAACAACCAAATCGCCAGAGAAACGCTTGAAGAAAACCTATTGACCATCGCCGAAAATCAGTCCGATACTGAGGGGGTCTATTTTTATGGGGAACGACGACTTTTAGCCACATTTAATTACACGTTTTATGAAAGACTTAAAAGGCTTAGCCTTTCGCCACAAAAGAGGCTGAACTTAATTCATAAACTTGAAAACCAAACGTATCGCATCGAAAAAAGAGACCTTTTAGCAGCCATTTA
The DNA here is from genome assembly GCA_043772905.1 of Saprospiraceae bacterium. Taxonomy (GTDB): domain Bacteria; phylum Bacteroidota; class Bacteroidia; order Chitinophagales; family Saprospiraceae; genus JAAFJT01. The sequence goes on from JAYVFS010000028.1 coordinate 12,649, forward strand.
TTTTGAAGAAAACATTTTGGATAAGTTGACAAACATGATTACTGAGATGCAATCCTTAGAGTTATTGCGTCGCTATGGTGTTGATCTGTATAAAATTGACCCTGAAAAGACGGTAGAACTTCATAAAAAAGTGATGAATGAATACCTTTACAGCCACCTCGGTCGTCCTCCTGCACAACGGATTCGTCAAGTTTTGGAAACTCATATCGGTCGTAGCTGTCGAGCCTTAGCTGAACGTGTGAAAAGTGAATTAAAAAAGGATTTTCCAGAAAGATATTCTTTGAACGAGGAATTGGAGGACATGATGGACGATATAGAACGAAAAGCGATATTGGAACAAAAAGGACAATCGAGATATGGGTACTAACGACTATCCCTCTGTTAAGAACAACCAAACAACAAACATTAATGAAAGCCTTCTACACCTTTCTTTTACTTGCAATTCTATGCACAAACGCCTTGAATGCACAAAATATCCGCACCATTTGCGAAGGAGACTCTACACAGTTAACAACTGCTGTCACAGGTTTGGATTATTCTTGGACACCATCGAGCAGTTTGAGTAATGCCAAAAGTCGGACCCCTTTTGCGAAGCCCACACAGACGACAACTTATGTCAGTACCGTTTACACACTGCAACAGAACATTTTATCCAATTCAAATTTCAATCTAGGGAATACAGGTTTTACAAGTGATTATGTATCTTCGAGCACTGGCGGCTATGGAAAGTATAATGTCACCGACAGAGGACCACAATCGTGGTGGACAGGCTTTAGTCCTTGTGTTGACCACACGACAGGAACAGGTTTTATGATGCTCATTGATGGCGGGCCCATCAGCAATCAAAATGTTTGGTGTCAAGAAGTTGCCGTATTGCCCAATACGGATTATGCTTTTTCGGCTTGGGTTGTCAATATGTGTACCTGCGGAGCGCCACCGATACTTCAATTTGGTATAAATGGTGTCAATTTGGGCAATGTTATAAGTGTAACGACTGTGAATTGTCAATGGAATCAATTTTATGAAATTTGGAACTCTGGAAACAATACAACCGCTAAAATTTGTTTAGTCAATCAAAATACCAACCCCGCCGGGAATGATTTTGCACTTGACGACATCACTTTTACGCCTGTAACGCCTTCGCATGATACTATTCTGGTCAATGTTTTGCCAAAATCACGCAACACTTTGAACACGACGATGTGCAAAGGCGATTCCATTGTATTCAATAATAAAGTTTACACAACGGCAGGGACTTATACGAAGACATTAAAAAATAGTCAGAACTGCGACAGCATCGTCACGATGAACCTTAGCATCCGTACACCCGCTTATGAGATAACAAAATACGATACCATTTGTAGAGGTGCAACCTATTTTTTCGGCGGAAAATCCTTAAATACTGAGGGGGTCTATAAAAACTGTTTTACGGCTGTTGGCGGCGGTGACAGCGTTGTAATTTTGCATTTAAGTTTTTATCCAAATTACAATATCAGTCGAAAAGACACGATTTGTTATGGAGACAGTCTGTTTGTGGGTCAAGTTTTTTATAAAAATACGGGCAATTACACCATCAAATTGACTTCAAGTAAAGGTTGCGACAGCACCATCAACTTAAACCTGACCATACGTCCTCAAAACATCCGAACACAGAAGGTATATATGTGCCATACCGACTTCTACCCTATTGGAGGCAGTATTTATAACAAAACAGGCATTTATCGCAATATTTTGAAAGGTTTCCAATGCGACAGTACCGTTATTACGGACTTGGAAGTGTTTATAAAATGGACGGATAATATAGATACGACCATCTGCGCCAATCAAAAATTGGTCATTAACAACAAAACTTATACAAAATCGGGACGATACAGCGATACCATTCCCAGACCTTTTCGTTGCGACACGATTTACAATATCACTTTGACCGTTTTACCACTGCCAACGCGCACACAAGACATCACTTTGTGCAAAGGTCAAACCTTTAAAATCAACAATAAGGTGTACAGTCAAGCGGGCAGTTATATTGACACTTTAAAAATCAAAAACAGTTGCGACAGCGTCATCATTACCCGCATCAACATCTTGGATTTGACTTTAAATGGCATCAAAAACATGACGCTTCAGAATGGGGACAGTATAAAACTGATGCCCAATGTCAACAACAACAACAATAATTTAACTTGGCTTTGGTCGCCGCCGATAGGTTTAAGTTGTACGAATTGTGCAACGCCGACATTAACCCCCCTCAGTAAAAATCGTTATCATCTGACGGTGAGAGATAAGCAGTTTGGATGCATGGCTTCCGATAGTTTTTTTGTCAATATCATTCTTTGCACAAAAGTCTATATCCCTAATGCTTTCAGTCCCAACGACGACAATCTCAATGATGTTTTTACGGCTTATGGTTCCGATTGCGCAAAAGGGATAAAGAAGATGAGCATCTTCAATCGGTGGGGCAACCTCGTTTACAGCGTGGAAAATACAGCTTTAGGCAGTGTTGCTCAAGGTTGGAACGGTAAATACAACGGCAAAGCCCTACCAATGGGAGTATATGTGTATGTCATTGAAATCGAATACGGAAATGGCACTTCAAGCATCTTTTCTGGCGATGTGAATTTGATGGAATAAACCCTCAAAATGGGTAACAAAAGGCATTAGCCAGAAGAAAAATCTAAATTATTCTTTTGGAAATTCAAAAAATTACTTACATTGAGACATCATTCGCAGATGAGCCATTGAACAATATATTTTTAACCAAAAACACTTCCTGCTATGCAAATAAATCCAGTTCCCTTTCTACCTACAGCTCTGAAAACAGGTTTTAACTTTTGAAGGTCATCCCAAAGACACCGAAATGATTACGCACTCTTTTATTCTTTAACTTAAAAACAGTAAAGTAATGAAAATGCATCACCGACAGGACCACATTAATCGTTTACACGATTTAGTTAAAAGAAAAGCCACAGGTTCGCTTGACACATTAGCCGAAAAGTTTGGCGTTGGGCGCAGTACAATGTCCCGCTACATTGATGAATTTAAAGAAGAATTTGACCCACCACTCGCTTATGATAGAGCTGGACACACCTACTATTATACAGAGCCTTTTGAGGTGAAAGTCTGGGTGGAGATTAAAAGAAACAATGTTGAGAAAAATTAATTTTAAAAAAAAATAAATAAATTTGCTTCGTTCTCATTTTTTGAGAATATAATTCTTGAACTTTGTGACATTACCAAATCAAACGAAGAGGTAACAGTCTTTAAGAGAAACATTATTCGTTCACCTAATAAATAAACATGACACATGCCACCTGAGACCCTAAACGCACTCGAAAATCCAAGTGCCGTCGAGTGTTAGACAAATGATTCGGTCATTTGTGTGCGGTATAAACCCACTTTATTCATTTAAAAATTCATGATAATAAAAAATTTCTCAGCACCTCAACGTGAAGAAATAGTTTTTAATGACATTTCTTGTGAGGGTTTATTTTTCACCATGCCTATATCTTTTGATTCTGTGTTAAGTAAGTTAAAAGCCAATATTCTATATTTTCTTTTTACATTAAAAAACAGCTTTACGGCTGTATCGAAGCAATTAACAAGCTAATTGAAAATAGGAGAAGGACTCATAATATTTGAATCCATGAAATACTCAATTTTTCAACTATCTAAGACCATAGTGTGATTCGTTCACAATAGAAAAAAAAATTGGCTTTTTGGAGGACATAAGACTAGGTTTGAAAACCATTTTTTAGTTAAAAATAAAATGTTTTATAGATAATAAACTGCCGTTCCGATGCATACGCACGTGAACGGCAGTTCTTTTTAGTTTAAGAAACTAAGGAAATAATAACGTGGTCAAACTATTTCTTGAAGCAAAGGTATCGGATACAGAAATTTGAATAGTTTTTGTTTTTTTGCAAAAAAAATAAAAAACTATTCAAATTTCTGTATCCGATACCCGCAGCGTTGACCACCTTATTATTTACTGCTTTACAAACTTTGCTGAGTACAGTTCGTTCCTCACAAATAAACCCAAAACATAAAGCCCAGATTCAAGGTTTTGAATATCAATTGTAAACTCTGAACCCATGGATGCAGAGTAATGTTTATTCAAAACAATACGGCCTTGCGCATTCACAATCCTATAAACCGCAGATTTTACTGAGGGGGGTATCGTAACAGTAATTTGACCACTTGAAATGCTTGGATAAACCGTTAAGTCATTCACAAGACCTTGAGGACGAAGAACCGGTGGAATATATGGCGGCGAATAGAGTAATTCGTGCGCACCTATATCAAAATTGCTGCCTTGGGGACGTGATGTACCAAACCTATCCTTTGAAATACCCAATGAAGTCAAATTAAGACCCCAATCTATGAGCGAAGATGTGGAGGCTAAAATATAATCCGTCGTGTCAGAAAACAAATTTGCTTTATTTGATATAAAAAAGCTAGGCGGCGAAGTGTATGGTGTATTTAAAATATAGTTTTTAGCACTGTCTATATGCTGTGGTACAGCACCCAAAACTTGAAAACCCCAATAAGGTCCAATGATGATATTATTCTTAACAATAGGCGTATAGTTTTTAGGATAGGTGACAAAGGTGCGCGAACCATTCGGATTGGTTTGATAGTAATTCAAACCATAATCATAAACCTTCAAACCCACATTGGTAATATTGGACAAAGTATTGTTCGCCACCACCAAAGTCATATTGTTTTGAATACTATCACGGGTATCTATAAACATACCGTCGCTTGTTCCCACAATGAGATTATTGTAAATTTTGGTATTTTCTACAAAACCAATGGCGACAATTGCACCGCATTTCACATTCCTAATCGTATTGTTGTATAAGCTACCACCAGAACCTGCACCTAACTGAATACCATTACATTGTTGCGAAACATTTGCTTGACCAGAGCTATCGACTTCATTGTTATAAACCTCTGCATCAGGTGCACAACCGTATTGAATGGCTTCCCAACCAGAGTTTTTGACAATATTGTTATACACTTTTAGCCCTAAAATACGGTGTGGATAAACGACGATACTTTGTCCATTACACGTCCGCGTTAAGCCTTGCTGCCAAAAAGAATTGCCGATGTATAAACCTTCACTACCTGTATTCCGTACAATATTGTCGTGTACTTTGATATTGTACATCGTAAAACTGTCTCGCCACGTGTTGCCGCTACACGTCGGGTCTTGTTTAATCATCATACCTGCAAAACTGGCTTGAGTGATATTCACATGATCGACTTCAACATCTGTACTCAAACCCACGACAACCAAACCAGAATAACCTGATTTTGAGCCGTTTAGACTGATACCATGTGTCAAACTGTTATCGCCCGTACCCGTTAATCGGATATAACGACAATTGTCGAACGACATCGTATGATAATCATTGGTCGCTATATTGACCAGACCACCACAGTTTTTGAAGACAATGGGGGAATCAATCGTCCCTTGAAAATCCGTAAAGCGGATTTGGTTATAGTTTCCAGCCGCCAAACAAATCGTTTGTCCAGGCTTGATGTTTAAATAACTGGAGCCTGTTTTGCCAGGTGTCCAAGGTCGATAAGTGAGATAAGCGGGTGAAGTAGTTGGCGTAATCGTTACATCACAACCACAGGACGTTTGAGCGTTCGAGACATAGCTCGCGCATAGGAGCAATAATGCCCCCAAAAGGTTTTTAGTTTGATTCATTGCTTAAAACAGATTTTGAGTTACTAAATAGGTTTTTTAAATATTAATCGGTTGTCGCCAGGCCTACGGAAAGTCTGTCGAGGTGTGTAGTTAAAGTTTTGTTTTGTCTTGAATAACAAGGTTTGAAAATCAGGCGACTTGACGTGTTTTGTTTAAACATCACGCTTAGGTTGCCAAAAGTTTGAGCAAAAACGGGAAATGAAAGAATGAGAGATTTAACTGTCTGAAAGACGTGTCTAATGTTTGCCATGTGTCGAAAAATTTGTTTGTTAATAGTATTATTTATATGCAATAATAGTCCTTGCCTTCAGCAAAAGCAAGGCAGGGCTTGAATTCCTCGATAGATCATAGGAATTTACCTTACATAAGGTATTGAATACCCCTATAAAAGTCCTGTTTCATAAAAAGAATAGGAAAACTAAAAACACTAATTAATTATTCGACACCTGACACACTGTGATGATTTTGTCGGCGAAATAGAAACTTCACAATCAGAAGAAGTCCGATTAATGGTTATATAAGGAACGTTAAAGAAATAAAGTATCAAACTAAGCAGCAATTCTGTAATTAAGTTCGGGTATATCGGGATGCTGTTGAATCCTGAAATAATCGACA
>JAYVFS010000029.1:0-5931 GCA_043772905.1 Saprospiraceae bacterium
TTCTCTTGCTCAACTTTTTGAGTTCTATAATGCAAAATATGAAGATGGCTCTATTTTCATGGTTTCCAGAAGCATCACTTATTTTGATGATGCCGACAAAGACGAAGATTTAATGATTTTCAAAAAAGTATCTTGGCAAACCATAAAAGATACTATTTTAAAAGAAGTTAAAAAGCTGTATGCTTAATCCTAATTTATCCTTGTAAGTCCGCATTCAATGGAACTCGCCTCAAAACTGATAGTGGAAGCCAAACAAACCCTGATCTATCAGCCTTTACCTTAGCTCTTTTGTATATTTGTTAGCTTACGCCAGAATGACAAAAGCGGCAAAAAAAAACACCCTACCTACGCTTCATATCCCGCAATAACCCTATATTTACTCAATCATTCTCTTGTTTGAGTCACCTCTTTAAGTCCCGTACTCGTATGATACAAAATGAAAAAGACGCTTTCTTCGCGCAATACGCGCATAATACGGACAACGCTGTTTTAGAAATCATTTGGCAAGCCAAACAAACCCGCGCTACCCGCCTCGACCTCGGCAATTGCGGGCTTACTGAATTGCCTGAAATGCTAATTGATATGTGGTGGGTACAGGATTTGAATTTAGCAGAATTAGATGAAGAGCCAGCGAATAATAATGAAATAGATTTTAAACTTGAAAAAAACAGGAAAATATTGAGGAATATGCCTCAACTTAAAGTATTAGATTTACATGGAAATGGCATTAACGATATTTCTTTTTTACAAGACTTAAAACAATTAACTTATTTGGATTTAAGTGTAAATGAAATTAGTGATATTTCTTTTTTGCAAAACTTAAAACAACTTTCTCATTTAGTCTTAGCTGCAAATAAAATTAATGATTTTTCTTTTTTACAGAATTTAACTCAATTATCCCATTTAGATTTGGGTGATAATCAATTAACTCCAAATGGAATTAATAATTTTTCTTTTTTACAGAACTTAACCCAATTAACTGATTTAGGTTTGATAGGAAATCAATTAGCTGACATTGCTTTTTTGGAGAATTTAACTCAATTAACATCTTTAGATTTATCAGCTAATGAAGAACTTAACGATATTTCTTTTTTGCAAAATTTGACTCATTTGGAACAATTGAATTTGAGCGATAATCGAATTAATGATATTTCTTTTTTACAGAATTTAAGCCAATTGACTACTTTAGATTTATCCTTCAATGAAGGACTTTGCGATATTTCTGTTTTGCGAAATTTAGTGAAACTAATTGATTTAAGCTTAATTGCCAATGAAATTTCTGACATATCTGTTTTAGTAAACTTAGAACAACTACAAATATTAGAATTACAGGACAATGAAATCTCAGATGTATCTATTCTACAAAATCTAAATCAATTATCTTCATTAGGATTAGCGAGAAATCCCATCATATACATCCCCAAAGAAATCTATGACCAATTAAATTGCGCTAAAGACCTCAAAGCTTATTGGCAAGACCTGAAACAAAGCCAAACCACCATAAACAACCAACTAAAAATCATGTTCCTCGGCAACGGCTGCGTCGGCAAAACAACGTTGCTGCATTGGTTTCTGGACAACGCCTTTAAAGATTTGAGTCTTGAAGACGGGCGGACACACGGCATTATCATTCAGCCTTATAAATTCAAAGACAGCGATGTCTTGGCTCATTTTTGGGATTTTGGTGGGCAAGAAGTGTATCATGCGACGCATCGGTTGTTTTTGGGACGGCGCAGTCTCTATCTATTGGTGTGGGCAACCGAGTCGCCCGATGCCGCAAACGAAGAAAGATACCCCCCACAGTATTGGCTCGATATGATAGCCGATATTGGCGGGAATGAACGCAGTCGCGTGCTGATTGTGCAAAACCTGTTTGACGGACAAACCGAACGCAATATCCTCACCGATGCAGAACGGCAAGACTACGAAGCACGAGGTTTGGACATCACGACGTATTGCGTCAATGCCAAAACGGGTGTGAAAATCAAGTCTTTGACATCCGCTATCGAAGAAGAAGCCGAGCAACTCATTAAAACAAACGTCGAAGAATTGCCGACATCGTGGGTGAATATCCGCAAAGCCGTTGCCGATAAACGTTTGGCAAAAGACAAAACATTGGCGATGACAGATTTTGAAAACATCTGCCGCGATTGTGAATTGACAACCGACCCCTCAGTCATTTTGGGTTATTTGCACCGTGCGGGTGAGTTGTTTCATTACCACAATCAATTCGACAATCAAATCATTCTTGACCAAGAATGGACTTTGAAAGCCGTTTATGCTGTCCTCAAACGCGATAGAATCGAGCGGTTCAAAGGTGTTTTTACATTAGAAGACCTAAAAGACTTTTGGCAAAAAGACAATCCCAATCTGACCGACGACGAAGCCAAAATCTTTCTCAATTTCATGTTGGCGAACAAAACGATGTTTTATACTGAGGGGGGCTATCAAGGGAACGAGAAGAACCCTGAATTTGTCGTACCGCAACTTTTGCCAATTAAAAAGCCAAAAATGCACAGCCTTTGGCAAAACATAGCCGATAAAACACGCCACCGCATCCAATACGCTTTTTTGCACCGCGATATTATCGAGCGTTTTATTGTCGCTACCGCACATTTAAGCAAAAACAAAGACTATTGGCGCAATGGCTTGTTTATAAACTACGGCAATGACCAAGCCGTTGTAGAAGTAGTGGAAGAGAACGATATAAAATACATTCACATCGAATGTACAGGCAATACCCAAACCCAATTGCTGAAAACCATAAGAGAAGAATTCAACAAAATTCGACCATTAGACAAAGCCAAAGAATACCAATACAAACACGGCAATTGGGCACAAGTAACAGGAGAAATTATTCGTCGTGCAGAGGATTTGGGAAGCGGATTTAAAGAGAAACCTCCTATATTTGAGTTTTCAAAAAAAGCTCATATTTCATCACAATTAACAACGGAAAACAGTATGAAACAATACTTGCTCGACCTTCTCTCCGAGGGCAAACTCAAAGAAGTTTTTGCAGAAATAAAGAAAATCGTTGATACTCAAAGCAGTGACTTGACCGACCCGCTTGTACTATTACAAAGCCGTTTCAATCGCAATGAAAGAGAATATGAAGGTGGTTTGAGTGATTCAAGAGAATATAAGGTTGAACGCAATCGGATTGAAAACTCTGTAAAATCATTGATTGATAGTGAGTTTGATGAAAGAACAGCACCTGCGCCACCGAAAGTCGAGCCTAAGCCTTCACCAAAACCTGAAAAGAAGCCTGATACTGAGGGGGCTAAACCGAAAGTCTATTTCTCTTACGCATGGGGCGATGAAGAAGAAACAGGCGAAAGCCGCGAAAAAATCGTTCACGAAATGTACGAAAGCCTAAAAGCAGATGGTTTTGATGTCGTTAAAGATAAAGAAGATGCACAATACAAAGATATGATTTCCGAGTTTATGAAAGAAATCGGACGCGGCGATTGTATTGTCATTGCCATCAGCGATAAATACCTCAAATCACCGAATTGTATGTTTGAGATGTATGAAATATTCCGCAATTCAAAATTAGACAGAGGTGCATTTAAAGAGAAAATATTCCCGATTCGCGTAGAAAGTATCCGATTATCAGACCCCTCAGTATTAGACACTTATTTTGAACATTGGGAACAAGAAGAAAAAAATTGGGAAACCCTCATTATCAAACGCGGCACACGCATATCTCCTGCTCAACAAGAGCGATATAAACGCATCAAAGCCATCGCCTCCGAATTAGGCGACTTCTTAGATTTTTTGAGTGACATCAATACAAAAACACGCGTCGAATTGTCTAAAAACAATTTTGAAGAAATAAAGAAAGCGATTGTGGCAAAAGCAAAGGGTTGAGTCTTTTCTCCTTAAACTCAATAATTTCCCAAGCAAATACTGATAATAAAAGCCAAAGCCTTGCAAATACCCGATTTTCAAGGCTTGTCGTATCTAAAGATTGTCAACAAAGTCGGAACAGAAATCCATCAAAACACCGTACTTTTGTCTAATAAAAATAAAATTCAGATGAATAAAGCCTTTTTTACAGACATTACAATCGAGAACTTTAAGTCTCTTCGTTCCGTCGAATTGAAAGACTGCAACCGTATTAATGTGTTGATTGGCAGACCGAATGTGGGGAAGTCGAATATTTTAGAGGCTTTGAGTTTGTTTGGTATGCTGAATGAGGCGAAACCATTTAGCTCACCTTTATTTAAAAAACTCATTAGAATTGATAATGAAGCAGAATTGTTTTTTGATGGTGAAGACAGTCAGGCTATTAAAATGAGTTCAAATCTGTACAATTTTGAAATTGTTTATGATTTCTTTGAGGGGTTCATGCGTTTAAATGCGCAACTTTCTGATGCCTTGGAATTTAAGAGCCACATTAAAAAATATGTTTTCAAAACAAACGGCATCAATTTAATATCAGCGGATAACTCTAACGGTGCCCTTGCTTTTCCTTTTGGTGAAAACCTTTTAAATATTCTTCAAACCCATTCAAAACTCAATAAGGCGTGTCGGGAATTGTTCAAAGCGTATCAATTACAGTTTTTGTTCGATAAAGGAACAAAGAGTTTAAGGCTTGCAAAACAAATCAAGACCAAAGCAGATGATATGCCGACTATTTTTTCAATGCCTTATGGTTCAGTCGCAGATACTTTGCAACGCATTATTTTCTATAAAACGGCAATTATGTCCAATAGTGATTCGGTTTTGTTGTTTGAAGAACCCGAAGCACATTCGTTTCCGCCTTATATTGTTGACATCACGCAAGAAATGATTTATTCTAAGAGCAATCAATTCTTTATCACAACGCACAGTCCCTTCGTTTTGAATGATTTGTTAGAAAATGGACGCGATGAATTGGCCGTATTTGTTGTTGATGTACAAAATGGTGAAACCATTGTCAAAAGATTGAGTGCCGAACAACTCTATGAGATTTATCAATACGGTGTTGATTTATTTACCAACATCGAAACCTTCATTTAGCTTATGGATTTTCACATTATTCCCGAATGTTACGTTGATACGAACTTAATAGAGACGATTGTGCCGCCCGAAAGAAATGGCTACAATCATCAAATGGGTTGCACAATGGTTGCTAAAAAGATGATCATTTCAAACGTCTGTTCAAAGCGTTGAAGAAACAAAATGCAACAGGCGTTTTGCTTTTGTCTAAATGGATAACATACTTGAAAGAACATCCCTACGATGCAGATTTAGATTTTTTCTTAGAAGATTAATGAGGATACCCCTCAGTATAAACATCAAAAGCCTTGCAAACACCCAACTTACAAGGCTTTTGATTTATAAAACGAACATGACTTTTTGTCGTCCCTTTTCATGATTTAACTGACAAAATGGCGATTTTGTATATTAAAATAGAAATAAAGCCGACAATACTTCTTTAAAAAGGGATTGGTTTCTAAATTGACGTTTGGTTTTGTAATTTAAAAAATCAATCAACAATAATCATTACACAATAAAACAATGACATACGATAATTTCACGATAAAAGCACAAGAAAGTATATTAAAAGCCCAACAGCTCGCGGGCGAGAACAACCAACAAATGGTGGATACGGCTCATTTACTGAGGGGTATCTTGGTGGAAGACGACAGCGTTGCGGGGATTTTGTTAAAGAAAATTGGCGTGAGCCCTGCCGCTTTAGAAACGGAATTGGACAAATTAATCGCCTCGATTCCTAAAATTCAAGGCGGTGTTGACAAACAATACCTGTCAAGCGAAGCCAATAAAGTGTTGAGCAAAGCTAAGACACTCGCTAAAGAATTTGGGGACGAATACATTCCCATCGAACTCGTTTTGCTTGCCATTTTGCAAGGCAGTGACAAAACCGCTCGAACGATTCGAGAGTTGGGCGCAACAGAAGACAGTCTTAGAAAAGCCATTGCAGAC
>JAYVFS010000030.1:0-55222 GCA_043772905.1 Saprospiraceae bacterium
AAAATTTTCAGAGGTCGTTATTTTTATACCAGTTTAAAACAGCCTGATAAAGAATTTCGCATCACCGTATATACAGGGCTTTTGGCTCATCTACTAAATAGAAGTTTCAAACAAAAAATAACACATTTAAAAAGTGACTTGGAGAGTGTGTTAATTGAAAACGACTTTAAATTCACTTATGTAAATATGGACGTTAGTGGTAATTTAAAATGACGAAAACTGACAAATCCATACATAACATTTGTGTTGCTTCAATAAAAAGAAGTACAATGAAACCGTACGACTTCAAATGGACGAATTTTTACGAATCTAATTCTGATTTTCAATATTCAGGACTACAACTTGACTTAGCAGAAAATGAACTAATTATTTGCTCAACAATTATTGACAAAGACAATTTCAGTATTCTGACAACAAGACGACTATTTACAAATATAGACGGACAACTAAGCACAGAGAATATTCAAGGTGCGACTGACAAACTGTATGGAGACTTTAAAGGTTATCAAGACAAGGCTTTTACGTTCGGACAAGTTCAACTGCAAAACGGAAATGAAATAAAATACTTTATTGAAACAGGAAAAGCTTCAATGATAATGATACACGGAGTACGTACATTAATAGGAACAGCTCAAATGACAAATAAACAAGTTGACAGCGTGACAAGAATTTGGAATAAACAAAACGAAAAATAAACTACCGCTAACATCGGTTTGGCGATATGGCGGATGAAGTGTTTCTATGAAACATTTGTGCAAGGTTCAACAGTAGGAATTCTATTGAACTTTTGTGCTAAAAATCCGCCACATCGCCAAGCCTTGTTCGTTTGAACGAGCGTATTGTATAAAAAAGGATATAAAAAGGAGGTTTTTGAATGAAAAAAATGTATTTTTGTTATTAAATTTTAAATTTAAATTCTTGACATGATAACAATAACTAATGGTATCGCCATTAATCCAAAGTATATAACCGATGAGGGCGGGAAAAAACTTTCTGTCATTTTGCCTGTCTCAGAGTTTAACGCGCTTTTAAAGGCACTGATACATTCTATTGAATCAGAAGAAAAAACGACACCTAAAAAAAATGGTATAGCTCGTTTCAGAGGCATCTTGACGACTCAACAAGCTGACCAATTACAAGATTACGTTCAAAAATCAAGGGAAGAATGGGACGACAATATTTGATGGATTCGAATACGGTTATAGATTTTTTAGGTGACAAATTACCTCCAACAACCGTTGCTTTTTTAGAAAATATTACGCCGATTATTTCTGTGATCACTCGAATTGAAGTGTTAGGTTGGTTCAATGTATTACCTGAACAAATCACTGCTTTGAGTGCTTATATGGAAGAAGTAACTATTTTACCATTAGAAGAACTTGTTATCCTTAAAACCATTGAATTAAGGCAAAATTACCATATTAAAACACCAGATGCCATAATCGCTGCAACGGCACTTGTACAGAACTTTACGTTAATCAGTAGAAACCTTTCTGATTTTAAGAATATTGATGGTCTCGATACTATCGACCCGTATGCGATTTAAGCGATAACTTCAAGATTGATTTGTAAACTTCCTTAAATAATAGCCCAAAAACGCTAATTTTGCGCCGCAAAAAATAACAGCATTCAAATATGTCATTTATAGAAGAAATAAAACGCCGCCGTACTTTCGGCATCATCAGTCACCCCGATGCGGGTAAAACGACTTTGACCGAAAAACTACTCCTTTTTGGCGGTGCGATACAGATTGCGGGCGCAGTCAAATCGAATAAAATCAAAAAGCACGCGACTTCTGACTTCATGGAAATCGAAAAACAAAGAGGTATTTCGGTTGCTACGTCTGTCATGGCTTTTGATTACAAAGATTTGAAAATCAATATCTTAGATACACCGGGTCACAAGGATTTTGCAGAAGACACCTATCGTACTTTGACGGCTGTGGACTCTGTTATCGTTGTTGTGGATGTGGCAAAAGGGGTCGAATCTCAAACGGAAAAACTCGTTGCCGTTTCGCGGATGCGCAACACACCCATCATTGTTTTTATCAATAAACTCGACCGTGAAGGACAAGATGCGTTTGACCTTTTAGATGAAATCGAACAGAAACTCGGCTTGCGGGTGCGCCCCCTCAGTTGGCCTATTGGTATGGGTGGCGACTTTCAAGGCGTTTATAATTTGTATGAAAAAACGCTCAATCTCTTTCGTCCACATGGCAAACAGGACGATGAAGTGATTATTTTTGATGACCTCAACGACCCTGAATTAGACCTTATCATCAACCCGCGTGCTGCCGCAAAACTGCGTGAAGAAGTAGAAATAGTAGAGTCAATTTATGATACTTTCGATGCACAAGCCTATTGCGATGGTAAAATTCAACCCGTCTTTTTCGGCTCTGCTGTCAATAATTTTGGTGTAAAAGAATTACTGGATTGCTTTTGTGAAATTGCCCCGTCGCCCTTGCCGCGTTTCACAGAAGAGCGTGAAATTCAGCCCGATGAACAGAAATTCACAGGTTTTGTCTTTAAAATCCATGCTAATATGGATCCTAAGCACCGTGACCGCATCGCCTTTGTGCGGATTTGCAGCGGTACTTTTGAACGTGGCACAAAATATTTGCACGTCAGAAACAACAAAATGATGCAGTTTTCAAATCCGACTTCGTTTATGGCTGCGAAAAAAGAAGTCGTTGACGAGGCGTTTCCAGGCGACATCGTAGGCTTGTACGATAGTGGCAATTTCAAGATTGGCGACACACTTACTGAGGGGGAGGTTTTGCATTTCAAAGGTATTCCGAGTTTTTCACCAGAGCAATTCCGCTATGTCAACAATACAGACCCGTTGAAAACCAAGCAATTTCAAAAGGGTTTAGACCAGTTGATGGACGAAGGCGTGGCGCAAATGTTTACCCGCGACATCAACCAACGGAAAATTGTTGGTACGGTGGGTGCGCTCCAATTTGAAGTCATTCAATACCGTATGAAAGGTGAATATGGCGCAAGTTGCGATTATGAACCCGTCAATTTGCACAAAGCCTTGTGGGTAACTTGTGACGATAAGAAGGCTTATGAGGAGTTTTACGACCGCCGCCGCCGCGATATGGCGATGGATAAACATGGTCAACCCGTTTTTTTGGCTGAATCAGCTTGGGCTTTGCAGATGGCACAGGAACAGCATCCAAAAATTCAGTTTCACTTAAAATCTGATTTTTGAAAGACACAATCTTAATGTTTGGATAAATCCTATTTGTAAAACAAAATGATTGCTTTTTTCTCTTGGGTTTATTGGCTAATTTTGTTTTTCAAAAAACAAACCTAATCTTTTAAATTAATCTATATGAGATTTTCTATTGCTGTGTTATTATTAATTTCCTCACATTTTCTTTTAGCACAAAACACAAACGGTTCTACAAATCGAGACTCCGTTTTTACTTCTGTAGGAGATACTTTGGTTGGAAAAATTACTATTGATAAAGACAAAAACAAATACGTTTTAAAGGTACATGCCACTGAAACGGAGCTTGACCCCACTATAGTACAAGCCTTTGTCATTTATCCCAACGATGGGCATTACGGCCGGCAGGCTTATTATTCCATAATTGGAGAGTTCTATTTGTTGCAATCTGGTAAGGATGACCCAATTACGCTTTATGCTAAATCTATCTATGAAATAGTTGAAGATGACGGACCTAAGTATTTTATTGTCAAAAACAAATATTGTGTGTTCAAAAACAACACGCCTTATTTTCCTGATAAAAATATTTTTAAAGACGTAATGGTTTATCTAACAAACGACTGTCTTTCCGTTCATAACAAAGTTAGAAAAGGTGTTTATACGATAGACGATATTCCGAGTGTGGTTTTAGAGTACAATCAGTGCCACGGTCGGTAAAAATCTATCAACCTGTTAATGATTTCAAATTGTCCGCAAGTTCAAAACTGGCGGACAATTTGTCTTTTTGAACGCAAAGTCGCTAAATAATAGAACCCCAATCCTGCCACCGCCGCCATAATTGCCATCATAATCCATAGAGTTGTGTAGCCATAAGCCGCAATGACCTGCGTACCGAGCATCGGCGACGTGATATTGGTAAAGGAGTAAGCCATGCCATAAAGTGCCATATATTCGCCTTGTCGGGCATCGCCGGAGCGCATCGTCGCCCAAGAGGTGCTGAAAGGCATGACCAAAATTTCGCCAAACGAAATGGCTATCATATAAAAAATGGCAATACCTAATGCCCAAGCGGTGGGCAGTATAAACGCCAAATACGAAATGCCATAAAACGCGATACCCAACTGCACAAACCACATTTTAGGGCGTTTATTTTCAATTTGAAATATCAAAGGCATCTCAACAAACGTGACGGTGACGGCATTGATAGCCATAACAGTCCCAATTTTAGCTTCTGACCACCCATAAACTTCCTTGAAAAACAAGGGCACAGTCCACATTATTTGCATAAAAACGGTCGCGCCGAGGAGTGTTAAAAACGTAAAAACGAGGTAATTGCGGTCTTTATAGGCGGATTTTTGAGAAATAATTGCCAATTTAGGCTCTGATACTGAGGGGGTGGTTTGAACTTTTACAGCCCTCTTTTCAAGCTCTTTTTTAGTCGGTTGCCGTGTGTCTTTTAAGAAAAAATACAACATTATAGCTGCTCCAAAACACGTAAAACCATCCACCCAAAACAGCCAGTGCCAACCCAAAGAAACCAATAATCCACCTACCGACAAAGCCAAACCAATCGCTAAATTGACCGACACACGCATCAGAGAGAAAGCGCGGGTGCGAGTCGCTTCGTCGCTGTGCGTTCTGATAGCGACTTGATTGGCAGGGCGAAAGGCTTCGGAAGCGATGCTCAATAGGAACATAATGGCACAAATAAATGCAAAAGACTCAATGTAAACGGCTATGAAAAGAATCAAACCATTGAACAAAAGTGTCAATAATTGCACCCGATAATAACCGATGCTGTCGGTTAAACGACCACCGAGATACTGCCCAAGGATAGAACCCAAACCATAAAAACCAGTGACATAACCTGCTTCTTTTATCCCAAAATGTAGATGTTGGGTCAAATAAAGCGTCATAAAACAAATGACCATCGCCCCGCTTCGATTGATGAGGCTGACGAAAGATAAGAGCCATATAATACGTGGAATACCCCTAAAAGACAGAAAAAAGCGTGTAAATGCTTTTGCAATCATGGTGACATTGATTTTGAGGTGCAAAAGTAAAGAAATGACGCATGTGGGATGATGATTTTTTGAGTATATCAAAAGAAAAGCCTTCGACTTTCTTAAAGTCAAAGGCTTTTTTTGTCTCGTGAGTGCCTGTTTACTGAGGGGGTAAAATTTCAGAAATGTGGCTGATGCGCTGTTTTGTGGCTATAAGCCATAATGCGATCAAGAACCGAATTAGAAGGATTGAAAAGGACTTTAGGCAGTGCATTTTTCGCTTCACGAAGCATGTCAAATTCGAATGCCAATACATCATTACTCCTCAACTCATTTCGGAGAACCATTTCTTCTCTCACCGTTAGATCATTGTAAATAAGGCGGACAAGGTCGTTATTTGTAGAGATTTTCTCCATTCGCTGTGTTTTTTTTAAAACTGATGATGAAATACGATTGCTCAAATGATGCGATAAAAACTATAAATCCCCTTCCATTATTGCTTTGTTAACAAATTTTTTCAAAAAAAATATAGATTTACCCAAATAAAGTTATGAATTATGGTTTTTTATTTTGTTATGAAGAAATGTCGTCACAGTTTTGTATGAATCTCCCATAAAAAATTGGGATAAACTGTTTAGGTGAGGAGCTTAGGCTTTTTGCCTTTTATACTGAGGGGTTAAAACTGTTTATTTCTGTTTTACTCAAAAGAGAAAAAGACTTAACTTGCACCGTTTTCGACTTAAAAAACTCAAAACTCTTTCCTTTTTATGTATTCAAAAGAAGAACAACGCCGTCTGTACGACCTGTCCAAAGGGTTTTTAAAAGACAATATTTATCCCGAAACAAGCGATATAGCGGGGGGGGAAATGCTCGATGCTAAAACAACCGTAGCCGATTTGCAACAACTCCTACGCTACCACGAATGGCGGTATTACATCTTAGATGACCCACAAATCAGTGATTACGAGTATGATATGCTTTACAAAAAATTGGAAGCGCTCGAAGACTTGTATCCTGAATTGCAAATGCCTGACTCGCCAACAATGCGGGTTGGTAACGATATAACAACCGATTTTAAGACCGTCCCGCATCTCACAAAAATGCTGTCGCTTGAGAACTCGTACAATGCCGAAGACCTCAATGACTTTGACGAGCAAGTGAAAAAGTTGGCAGATTTGGAAGCAGAGGTAGAGATAGAATACGTTGTTGAACCAAAATTCGATGGCGGAACAATTGCTTTGGTTTATGAAAATGATGTATTAATACGTGCCGCAACACGAGGAAATGGTACAATGGGCGAGGAGATGACCGCAAATGCAAAGGTTATGCGCTCGATTCCGCTACGTGCAGCATTTTCTAAATCGGGTATTCAAAAAGTAGAATTGCGGGGTGAAGCCTTGATTCGAAAAGATATTTTTGACAAAGCCAATAAACAACGTGAAGCTGAAGGGCAACAGCTATTTGCTAATCCACGCAATGCTGCAACAGGTGGTTTACGGACAAAAGACCCCAAAGAAACGAAGGCGCGCGGGCTTGAAGCCTTTGTTTATCAGCTTGGTTATGCCGAAAATAGGGGAGGGGGGCTTGTAAGTAATCAATTCAAAACACACCATGATTCTATTGAATATTTAGGCAGTTTGGGCTTTAAAGTGCCTCATGCGGCAACGAAAGTCTGTAAAAACATAGCAGAAGTCATCGCTTTTTGCAACGAATGGCAGGAGAGACGTGACAGTTATGACTATGAAATTGACGGCATGGTTGTCAAAGTCAATGACTTGGAATTGCAGTCACGTTGTGGTTACACGTCGCATCATCCGCGTTGGGCGATTGCTTTCAAATTTAAGGCGAAGCAAGCGACGACGAAACTGTTGAATGTTGAATATCAAGTCGGCAAAGTGGGTTCGATAACGCCTGTGGCGAAATTGCAGCCTGTTCAGTTGGCTGGCGTGACGGTTTCGTCGGTTTCGCTGCACAACGAGGATTTTATTTCTTCAAAAGACATTCGCATCGGCGACACTGTTTTGGTTGAAAGGGCTGGCGATGTCATTCCTTATATCGTCAAACCGATGGCGGACTTGCGCGATGGCTCGGAACAAGTGATTGAATATCCACAATTTTGTCCAATCAATAAGGTCGAAAAAGTCGCTTTGGTGCGTGAAGAAGGCGAGTCGGCTTGGCGTTGCCCTGTTTGTACGTGCGGTGCGCAGGACTATCAGCGTTTCGTTTTTCATGCTTCTAAAGACGCTATGGATATTGAAGGTATGTCGAAGGCGACGATTGAACGATTTCAAGAATTGGGTTGGTTGAAAACATTCGCAGATGTTTATCGCTTGAATTATGAAACGATTTCAGAACTCGAAGGTTTTGGCAAAAAATCAGCCGATAACCTTGAAAAGGCGATTGAAAAAGCGAAAAAGAACCCGATTCAACGCCTTTTGCACAGTTTGAGCGTTCATCATTTGGGTAAAAAAGCAGCGAAATTGCTGGCAGCAGAAGTTGAACACGTCTTGGATTTAGCCACTTTTGATGTCGAACGGTTGACTTCTGTAAAAGAAATCGGACCTGTTTTGGCAGAAAATGTGATTGACTATTTTAAAAATGAAAAAAACATTACTGTTCTAAAAGAGATGGAAAGTCTCGGTGTCAACCTCACAGCAACCGATGAAGACCGAAAATTGGCTCAAAATACTGAGGGGGTGCTTTTCGGCAAAACGATTTTGTTTACAGGTACTTTGCTACAATTTCCACGTGAACAAGCAGAAAAAGCGGCAGCAGCAGCAGGTGCAACCATCTCTTCAAGCGTTTCAAAAAATCTGAATATCCTTGTTGTTGGCGAAAAAGCGGGGTCAAAACTGAAAAAAGCACAGGATTTGAAAACGGTTCAGATTCTTTCTGAACAGGAGTTTTTGGATTTGATAAAGTGATAGATGATAGTGGATAATGGATAGTTGTACACGCCTAAAAAATAGGTTAAGCAAAACTATTTTAGGTGTGTACAACTATCCATTATCCACTATCCATTATCATTTATCCATCAACATAATTGCTGCCATCGTTTCAATGCCTTCAAACAGGCAACCAATCCGTAAATTTTCATTTTCACCATGTTGATTATTGTCGTAATTGACCACAGGAACGGTCAACGGTGGCGTGTTCAATATTTCTTCAAATAAAAACAAAGGCAAACTGCCGCCCGCAGAAGGCATCAAAATCACCGCTTCTTTTGTCGAATTTTGAACGGCTTTGACGACACGTTGTGCCAACGGCAAATCCATAGACGTGCGTTGTGCATTGTAGCCGCTGCCCGATCTGATGGTGGCGATGTTCGGGAATTTCATCCTTTCTTCGTCGGTTGGTTCGCGGTCAAACACTTCATAGCCTTGTTTTTTGATGTGATTTATGACTTTTTGCACCTGTTTTTGTGCATCATTGCCTTTCACAAGGCGTAAATCGAGCGTGACCGTTGCCATTGTGGGAATGATATTCGAAGCCAATTTACCGACATTGGCACTCACGATGCCGTTGATATTCATCGTTGGCAACGTTGTTATGGACTCCAAAAACGTCCGTTCAGTGCTTTCAGGTTGTGCAAAAGCCAACTCACGTTGCATCATAGGCGCAGGGTCGGGAATTGCAGCAAGGGCTTCGCGCTCCAATTTACTGAGGGGTATCACATCGTCATAAAAACCGTCAATCGTTACGTGTCCTTCGTCGTCCTTCATTGTGGCGAGTAGGCGAACCAATTTCAATGCGGGATTGGGCGCCCAATTGCCATAATTACCTGAGTGAAGCGGTCTTTTTGCGCCAAAAACCGTCATATTTATATTCACATCGCCACGCACGCCGAAAACAATTTGCTTTCGACCTGACGCATGAAGTGGTCCGTCGGCAATAATCCACATATCGGCTTTCAAAAGCTCTTTATTTTTTTC
This sequence comes from Saprospiraceae bacterium, assembly GCA_043772905.1. Taxonomy (GTDB): domain Bacteria; phylum Bacteroidota; class Bacteroidia; order Chitinophagales; family Saprospiraceae; genus JAAFJT01. Next base: position 9,110 of record JAYVFS010000030.1, read on the forward strand.
CAAAATTTCATTCAGATGCGTCGAGCCTTTTTCCTCTTCGCCTTCAAATAGGAATTTGATATTAATCGTAGGCGAAATACCATTTTGACGCAAGGCGTCATACGCATTAATTATGGCAAAAACACCTGCTTTATCGTCTGACGATGAACGTCCATAAATTCGATAGTCCATACTGAGGGGGGCGTTTTCACTTGGAAAATCAATGAATTTGCCACCTTTGTCAAGAGAATTCGTTGTCATTTGCGGTTTAAAAGGCGACAAACCTTCTGCCCATTTATCGGGATTGACAGGTTGACCGTCATAATGTGCATAAAAAACGATGGTCGTTGTGGCATTCGGCACTTTTACTTCGCCAAAAACAGCAGGAATTGCCCCTTTTGACGTGCCGTTTAACAGTTTCACATTCGTAATACCTCGCTTTTTCATCATATCTGCGATGAATTGAGCATTGGCAGAAAGTGATGCGGTATCGTTCATGGTATTGGGTAGTGAAAGAAAGGTTGCATATTCAGCCAACAAAGCATGTTGCCGTTTTTGATGAAAAGCGGTTACTTTACTGAGGGGTGTGTTTTGGCTGTATAAAACAGAAGCAATAGTTATTAAACAAACAGAAAATAGAATTTTTTTCATGAATTAGTTTGATTATAGATTGATAAATGATTGAAAATCAATATTATAGATTTAATAATATTTTCACCAAATGTAATTTGGCGTTACATTATGCCGCATCCTCTTCATCAATATGCAGCACATGCAAAAAGCGGTGTAAAATCGGTGCGAAAAAAATAGCCATAACAGATAGAAATGTTACGCCGCTATATATGGCGTAAAGAGCTGAAAAAATCTTTCCTCCATCCGTTTCAACAGAGCCAATAGGTCCCATGCCTGTCAGAATCATGGAGGCACAGAGGAAGGCATCTACCCACGACGGTTTGTCGGTTTTGACGTTTTCTTGTCCAAAATACCAATAGCCGACCGTACCAATTACCAATGAAAACAGCAATAAACTAAAAGAGATGAAAAAGTATTTGAGCAAGCGTTGACGATACTTCGCATCAGATGCAAGAGGCTCGTTTTTATGCTCAAAATTCATAATGGAACTATTGATGATTCTTCTACTTCTCATTTTTATAAAATTAAGTTGGAAATGAAATTTTACCCATTGAAACACTTGGTACACCTTCGCGTGTGCCAAAATCGGTTGCGTTACCCGCTACACATTCATTGGCTAAAATAGCGAATAGAACAGCTTCTTTGGCATCGCCTTTGATGCCAAGCACGTCTGTTTTATTGAATGTAATAGTAGGTAATAGTTCTTTTAAATAATTGATTAATAATGGATTGTGTGCACCGCCACCACTGGTGTAAATTTTATATTGCCCAATTTCAGATTGATTAAATTGCTTTTGTTTAAACAAATATTGAATTGAATCGGCTATGGTTTCGGCTGAAAAACGGGTAAGCGTTGCCATGAGGTCGGATACGGAGTGGGTGATTTTTATTTTATTTATTGCATTTTCAACATACGCTACATTAAATAATTCGGGTCCAGTCGTCTTTGGAAAAGGTTTCTTGAAAAAATCATTATCCTTTAAAGCGGCTAAAAGTTCAGGCAAAACCTGTCCTGAAAGAGCGATTTCAGCGTCTTTATCATAGCTTTTTTCTGGAAAATAACGTTTTGTAAAGGCATCGAGTAGCGTATTGCCTGGTCCCGTATCGGTTACGAAAACTTCAGACGCATCGAGCGAAGCGGGTAAATAAGTGAAATTGGCAATGCCGCCCATATTGAGCATCAAGCGATTTTCAGAAGGGTCAGAAAAAATAAAATAGTCGCCATAGACCGCCAAAGGCGCGCCTTCGCCACCCGCAGCGACGTGTTTTTGACGAAAATCGCTGATGGTGATGATGCCTGTGGTGACGGCTATGTGGTCGCCGTCGCCAATTTGCAACGTTGCGTTTGGAAATTGTTCGAGTTGATGCAAAATTTTAGGCGCGTGAAAAACAGTTTGTCCATGACTCGCTATCAAATCCACTTTATTCCTATCCAATTGCCATTTTTCTAAACAAGACAAAATCATGCCTCCATGCATGCGTCCAATCCACGCATTGAGCAGCGTTAAGTGTTGGAAATCAATGTTTTGTTGCGCAAATATTTTTCTGATTTCACTTTTGACCCCCTCAGTATAATCGACTGTTTCAAAGTTCAAAAGGGTCACTTTTGTCTGGCTGCCACTCCCTTCGATGCAGACGTGTGCCACGTCTAAACCATCCATAGATGTACCTGACATTAAGCCGATAATATGACGTGCGGATTTTTGAGCAATCGTATAAAGTCGTTCAACGTTCTGATTCATAAAATTGATTTTTATTTGACACGAAGATAGTGAAGCGCAAAGTTTCTCAATACTTTGAACCGTTGTATCTTTGCAAGAATAAAAAAATAGCAATGGAAAAACGATATTATACTTCGACGAATTGGGCACCTTGGCTGGGGCTTGCCTTTGCGGTTTCGCCTATTTTTCTTGAATTTGTCAGCAATGGTTGGCTTTTGGCTTTGCTCATTTTTTTGAGCTTTCTACCTGCGATTGCGGTTGGCTTAACACTGAGGGGGTACTTTTTGCTTGAAAACAATCAAATTAAGTATTGTTACGACCGCAAAAAAGGTCGCGAAACGGATATTGCTATCAGTCTTATAAACGTTACTCAGATTCATAGAGTAGGCAAGTCTGTAGGCATTTCGTTTGACAGAGACGATGAAATCACTAAACGGATTCACGACACAGAAGCATTTATTCAAGATATTATGGCGCTCAATCCACGCATTGAGTTGGTTTAGCAAAGCAGGTATTGTAAACGGAAAAAGGGATATGTTTTTTATTCTTTTCAAAAAAATAAAAAACATATCCCTTTTTCCGTTTACGATACCTGTTTCATGTCTATAAACAATCTATCCTCAAATCCTGCACTTTCACACCTGGGTATTGCGTTTTATCAAAATTAAACATCGAAGCATTGTATTTCTGATTGACCGAAGGCGCGTCAAGGCTTATTTTTGAGTGCGATTGGTCACGTCCAAAAGCGGTGACGCTGACGATATTATTTGTTTTTTGATCAATAGCCAATACGATTTTAGTGAATTCACTGCGCCGATTGGTCGGTTTACCTGTTAAAATCGTCGCTTTACGACTCCAACCTTCTGCCGATTCGCCTGTGATGCCAAATATAAATTCCTTTTTTTCGTACATCCGAATCAAGGTTTTAGGTGTCATCAAGTCATCTGCTTCTTTGCCATTGGCACATTTTAATTGAACGTCATTGCCCGATTTTTGCCAAATTACTTGACCGTTGCCCATCATAAAGTCGCTGCCCATTTCTGCACGGAAATTGTCTCCTTGTTGATAGACTTTTCCTGAAACTGTTTCGGATTTGGTTTGTTCAGCCTGTTTTAATTCGAATTTAAACTTGGATTCGAGTGAGCTGTAACCATCATATTTGCTTTTTACTTTGTCAAGCAGTGCTTTTGCTTTCGGATCCGTTTCTGATTTTACAGATGAAGGTTGTGCGCCAATCGTTGTGATACTGAGGGGGGCAAAAAGAAGTGTGAGAACCAATAAATTTCTCAAAAATGTCATGTCTGGTGATTTTAATAGTGAACGTTACGTTTAAAGTAGTCATTAGTCAACAGTCATTTTGATAAATAGTTTTTGGGTTAAAATGACTGTTGCGGTATATTAACGTATTTTAGACGGTCTTATTGATAAAAGGTAAGGTTAAAAGAGTGTTAAGGTAATAACTTTCCGAAAGTTTCCCTAACGTTTGTCTCGAATATCGCTTCAATAAAGCATGATTTTAAAGTGCCAAAGTAGAATTAAACAGTGATACATTTTCTACCTTTGTTATAAATGTTATTTGTATTAAAGTACTAAAACAATGGATATACAAACATTCAGCATTTTCGCTTTTGCTGCCTTGCTGCTCAATATTACGCCAGGCAACGATATGATTTTTGTGGCGACTCATGCGACAAGTCACGGTGTTCGAGCGGGCATTATGGCAGCTTTGGGCATTGCAGTAGGTTGTTTGGTGCATATTTTTGCGGCAGTTGTTGGCATTTCAGCGATTGTCGCCAAATCCGCTTTTTTGTTTGATGCGATAAAATATTTAGGCGCAGCTTACTTGATTTATATTGGTATCAAAAGCGTTTTTTCGAAAACACAAAAGTTTGATATTCAAACACTTAAAAAGGAAAAAACGCATTTTGAAGTCTTCAACCAAGGTGTCGTGACCAATCTATTGAATCCAAAAGTGGCTTTGTTTTTTTTAGCATTTTTACCTCAATTTGTCCCCCCTCAGTATGAACGCATGGGCTTTTTGATTTTGATGTTGGGTTTGTGGTTCAATTTTTCAGGAACTGTAGTCAACACCCTTGTTGCCCTTGCATTTGGCAAAGCAGGTAATTTTTTACACCAACATCCAACGTTTGTAAAGTGGCAGGAAAAATTTACAGGAGTTGTTTTAATACTATTGGGTTTGAAAGTCGCTTTTTTGAAAAAAAGTTAGAACCGATCCCCTCAGTATTTCAATAACTCCTTGATAATCAACCGCATTTTAGGTTCTGCCTTTGTCGCAACGGCAATTACGTCGTCTACTGTCGTCTCCTTTATTTCTTCAATTGGAAAACATTTATTTGAAACGATTGAAATTACCATCGTCCTCAAATTGGCATGACGTGCGACTAAAACTTCGGGAACGGTGGACATACCGACCAAATCACCGCCGATGCGATGCAAATAATAATACTCCGCAGGAGTCTCCAGATTTGGTCCTTGCAAAGCCACATAAACGCCTTTGTGTACAATGATGTCATGCTGCCGTGCAATCTCTAACCCTTTGTTTATCAATGCTTTATCGTAAGCATTTTTCATGTCAGGAAAGCGCACACCGAGCCTTTCGTCGTTTTCACCACGCAATGGATTATCAGGTTGTAAATTGATGTGGTCACTTACAAAAACAATGTCACCTGCTTCAATATCGGCATTTGTACTGCCCGCCACATTGGTGATAAACAGCGTTTCGATGCCCAAAGCCTTCAAAACACGAATCGGAAACGTCACTTGTTGCGCTGAATAGCCTTCATAATAATGAAAACGACCTGCCATGACGACAACAGCCGTCCCATTCAAGTAGCCAAAAACGAGTTTTCCTTTATGACTTTGAACCGTCGAAACTGGGAAATGAGGAATATCTTGGTAGTCAATTTCGCCGGCAATCAACATTTCATCGGTCAAATTGCCTAAGCCTGTGCCGAGGACAATGCCGTGTTTGGGTGAGAAATCAGTGTATAACCTGATGTAGTCGAGGGCTTCTTGGATATGGTCGTAAAGCATATTTTTTATGATTTTAAGTGTATTCAAAAAAGCAAAAATATCACAAAATTTCAATTTTCCAATAACAACAAGGCTTCATCTTCTTTTTGACGCATCAAAGCTTCTTGTTCGTCCGTTTCGTCGAGGTAGCCGCAGAGATGCAAAACGCCATGTATGAGGACGCGGTGCAATTCCGTTTCAAACGATATATTTAAGTCATTGGCATTGTCCTTCACACGGTCAATGCTGATAAAAATATCGCCTTCCAACGGGCTGCGGTTGTAGGGAAATGTCAAAATATCAGTCAATGTATCGTGGTCGAGGTACTCAATATTGAGTTTATGGAGGTAATCATCGCTACAAAAAATATAGCTGATGCCGCCAATGCGCTTTTTTTCTAAGGTAACCACTTTGTCAATCCACGCAATGACCCCCTCAGTATTTTGGAGTTCAAAATCAATGTCTTCGACGTTGAAAATTATTTTTTCTTCCATTATTTTTATCTCTAAAATAAAAATCATCCGACAAAAATTAATTCATCGGATGATTATTGTTTTACATAACTAAGCCAATAAACGCTTGACAATCGCTGAAATAACCGCTCCTTCTGCCTGTCCTGCAAAGGCTTTATTGGCAGCACCCATGACTTTACCCATGTCTTTCATGCTCGACGCACCTGTTTCAGCAATGATATTTTTAATCGTCGCTTCGATTTCTTCTTCGCTCAATTGTTGTGGCAAATATTGCTCAATCACTTCGATTTCTTCGCGTTCGGTTTGTGCCAATGCCTCGCGTCCTTGTTGTTCAAAAATAGCCAACGATTCTTTGCGTTGTTTGACCATTTTTTGCAACATTTTTATTTCGGCATCTTCATCGAGTTCGGCATTTGTGCCACTCGTTTTGAACAATAAAATTGCCGATTTGATGGCACGCACAGCCCGTAAAGCTTTTTCGTCTTTGGCTTTCATAGCCGTAATGAGGTCTTTTTGAATTTTTGCTTCTAAATTCATAATAATCACTGATTTATACTGATTGAAATATTTTTATTTTAATTAAAAAAGGTCAATAATAAAGTCACTTTTTTCGTTCTAAACGTCGGCGAGGTTCAAAACCTCGCCGACGTTAGGGCATTATTATTTTTACTGAGGGGGTCACTTCTTAACCTTTTTTCCTTGTTTTTCTTCGCCCAATTTCCGTTTATCACCTTTATCAATCACTTGTAAATCAATACGTTCGATGCCAGAAAGGGACGACACACGCATCATTTGTTCAAGCGTAATAACGTGTTGACCTGTTTGATTGAAAAAAGCATTTTCTTGAATTTTGACTTCAAAATCACGATTGTCACCGCTTTTTTTGCCCACCCATTTGCCTGTATTGTCGGCAAGGTCGAAATTTAAGGTTTGACTTCTTCTGTCACCTGTTGGGAATTTTGTAGAAATACGGGTGTAAAGATTCTGAAAACCGTAGTCCGACCGATGTTTTATATGCACCACAATGTCATAAAGCGCCATCGTGTCCACAATATCAAAAGCGAAATTGAGCGTATCGGCGTAAGTCCACGCACTGTTTGGGATAGGATATTCTTTTTCAAAAATGATTTTTTCTTTTCCGCAAGCGGTCAATAAGAAAGTAAAAGCCAGAAAAAGGGCAGCAAAAATGTTATTTTTCATAAAAAGAAAAGAAATGAATGAGAATGTGAAATAATGGTTTCTAAACGCAAAAACCATATTTCTATTGAACGTCAATTCAATTTATAAGGTGCAACTAAGTGAAATTCAGGAATTACCACTTGAAACGACTCGCCATCAATCTGCCTTACAAAGGTGTAATAGCCGTGCATTTTGCCCATATCCGTAAACAAATGCGACCACGAAATGTATTGATGCGACTCATTTGGTGCTAAAATAGGCAACAAACCAATGACACCTTCGCCCTCCACTTCGCGCATAATACCGTTAGAATCATAGACATACCAATGACGTGTCATAAGCTGAACAGTGTAATCGCTGTTGTTTTTGATAGAAATGCGGTACGCAAAGATGTATTTATGTTCTATCGGACGGCTATAATCGTATTGATAAAACGTTTCGACGCTTACGGTTATGCCATCTGTTGTCTTTGTTGTAAGAGTTGCCACGATGTGATTGATTTAAAATGACAATTGAATTTTTATGTTCTGCAAAGTTAACAAAGTCTTGTTTAAAATGTTTGTTTAAAACCAATTTATGGAATACTCAATATCTTATGCGTCTGCAAACTCAACCGCCATTGTGGGTTTTTCAAACAAAAATCTAAGGCTAATTGCGTGTTTATGGCTTGAAAAGCCCCGTCCATCGGCTGTAAATAGTAAGCATCGAAATCGAGATGCGCGAACAATTCAGGTTCAGCACCCACTTGCGGAAACACCAATTTCAATTCCGACCCCCTCAGTATATTGAGGTCTGCACCCGCTTTTGGGCTCACACACACCCAATCTATACCGTGTGCAAGCGGCAAAGTACCATTTGTTTCTATCGCCACTTCAAAACCTGCTTCATGAAAAGCCGCAACAAGTGTATCGTCAAGTTGTAAAGCAGGTTCGCCGCCTGTACAAACCACATAAGGTTTACCTACATTCGTGTCGCCCCACACTTCACTCACCTTTGCCGCCACATCTTTCGCTGTTTTATATTTCCCACCGTTCAATCCATTTGTACCAACAAAATCTGTATCACAAAATTGACAAATCGCTTTGTCCCTGTCTTTCTCTCGACCTGTCCAAAGGTTACAACCTGTGAAACGGCAAAAAACGGCAGCGCGTCCGGCTTGTCCGCCTTCACCTTGTAAAGTGTAAAATATTTCTTTGATTTTATAAGACATGAGAATTAGTGGATAATGGATAGTTGATAATGGATAATTTGTGTGTGCTTAAAATGATTTTAGGAAATACTAATCTTGAACTAAAATAATAAAGGGCAAAATACGTATAACCGCACTTTGCCCCTCTGTATTTTTCAATTATCGTTTTTCAATTATCCGACAACTTCTTCTTCCATGATGCTGTCTTCAACTAAAATACGACCGCAGTGTTCGCAAGCAACGATTTTTTTATGTAAACCAATTTCCAAATGCAATTGCGGTGGAATGTGGTTGAAACAACCGCCGCAAGAACTCCGATGAACAGACACAACTGCCAAACCATTGCGGTAAGAAGTGCGGATTCTGTCATACGATTTCAACAAACGGTCTTCAATGTTTTTACGGGCTTTATCAGACTTTTTACGCAGTTTCTCCTCTTCTTTTTCTGTTTTTTCAAGGATTTTCTGCAATTCTACCTTTTTCGTTTCGAGTTCTTTGATTTTTACTTCGAGACGTTTGCGGGCGACATCAGCCGTTTCTTTTTTCGCTTCGCTGTTGCGTTGTGCTTCACGAATGCGTTTGTCAGCCAATTGAATGTCCAATTCTTGTAATTCGATTTCCTTGTTTAAGGCATCAAATTCACGGTTATTTTTCACATTGTCAAGCTGTTTTTTGTAACGCTCAATCAATGCTTCTGCCATTTTGATATTTTCTTTTTGCTTTTTGACTTCGACATCTAATTCGTTCATGGCTTGGTCAGCTTTTTGAGTCCGCGTTTCCAAACCAGCGATGTCGTCCTCTAAGTCGTTGACTTCCATAGGCAATTCGCCTTTCATGTTTTGAAGTTCATCCAATTCAGAGTCAATCAATTGAAGTTCATAGAGTTGGCGTAATTTTTCCGCCGTCGTCAGTTCTTTACTATTTTTTGCTGTTGCCATATTCTTATTAATTTTTTATGTCGTTGAAGCACAGAGTTAAGGGTTACGTTTTGAGTTGAAAACCTTTGGCTCTGAAAAAGCCCGCAAATTTACAGATAATTCACGGGGTTTGTAATATTTTTTGTAGAAAAAACATTTAATTTCTCAAATTCTTTTTGTAAAAGGTCATTTAACAAGTCAATTGTAAACTGTTCGCTCTCAAAATGACCAATATCGGCTATGACTATTTTGCCATCGGCATCAAAAAACTCATGATACTTGTAGTCCGCTGTTACAAAAACATCGGCACCCGCAGCAATAGCATGATTGAGCAAAAAGCCCCCTGCACCACCACAAACAGCCACTTTTTTGACCTTTTTTTCTAAAAGTGTTGTGTGTTTGATGCACGAAACGTGCATGCTCATTTTTAAAAGTAACAAAAAATCTATCTCAGATATCTCCTCAATTTCACCAATCATGCCACTACCTACTGCCAAATTTTCATTTTCTAAAACATGTAAATAGTAAGCAACTTCCTCGTAAGGATGTGCATTTTTCATGGCAGAAACGACTTTTTTCTCTAAAAAATGGTCGAAAATGACTTCGATACGGGCTTCCGCAACCGATTCGTCTTTGTCTAAAACCCCAACTGTTGGGTTTGCCGTGCCTGTCGGACGGAAAGTTCCGACCCCCTCAGTACGAAAGCTGCAATTTTTATATTCTCCAATTTGCCCTGCGCCTGCGGCAAAAAGCGCATTTAACACTTCTTTTATTTGCGGATAAGGCACAAATGTGGTCAGTTTCATCAGCGTTTGACGTTTGGGCGCAAGGATTCGGCAGTTTGTCAAACCCAAACGCTCGCAAATTTTTGTGTTTACGCCTGACCGCAAAACGTTGTCTAAATTGGTGTGAATGGCATAAATCGCTATGTCGTTTTTGATGGCTTTGATAATCGTCCGTTCGACATAATTTTTGCCTGTAAACCGTTTCAAGCCCTTGAAAACAATGGGGTGATGCGCCACAACGAGGTTGCAACCGCGTTCAATCGCTTCATCAATAATCGTTTCGATGGAGTCCAAACAGACTAAAACGCCTGTAATTTCTTTCATTGGGTCGCCAACAATCAAACCTGCGTTGTCGTAACCTTCTTGATATTGAGGTGGTGCAATCGTTTCTAAAAACTGCGTTATATCTTTTATTTTCATTGAGTAGTGATTTATAACAAGAAAGATGAGGTGTAAAATTACGTTTTTAAATCACTTTTTCAAGGCAGCCGCATAAGTTGCCAAACACTTTTCCCTCGCCATTTTATGGTCAACAATTGGGCGTGGATACTGAGGGGTGTTCCATTCCGTTACCCAAAGGCGTGTGTAAGTTCCCTCTTTATCAAATTTTTGCAATTGCGCTTCTGGATTAAAAATGCGGAAATACGGTGCAGCATCTGTGCCACAACCCGCTGCCCATTGCCAACCACCATTGTTTGATGCAAAATCGTAATCCAACAATTTTTTCGCAAAATAGGCTTCGCCCCAACGCCAATCTATCAACAAGTGTTTGGTTAAAAAACTGGAAACGACCATGCGGACACGGTTGTGCATGTGTCCAGTCGCATTCAGTTCGCGCATTCCTGCATCTACAAGCGGATAACCTGTTTTGCCATCGCACCATTTTTGGAACTTATTTTCGTCGTTTTCCCATTGAATTAACTCATAATCGGGTCGAAATGCCCTTCCTGCGCCAATGTGTGGGAAATGTTGGATAATCATGGAATAGAAATCACGCCAAATCAATTCATTCAAATAGGTCTCGTTTAAGCCTTGCGCTGCCAATGCTTTTTCACGTATCGAAATCGTTCCAAAGCGAAAATGAATGCCTAATTTAGATGTGCCTTGCGCCAATGCAGGGAAGTCACGGGTTTTATCATAATTCTTAACAACACTTCTCGCAATGGTTTTTGAAGGAATTTTGATGTTTGACCGCTTGAAATTCATGCTTTCAAGCGATGGTATAGTGATACTGACGGGGTGACTTGGAGTCACTCCGTCAGTTTGTAAAAAATACTTTTCCGTCGGATAAGGCTTCAAATAAAAAGACATTTGTTGCCCATTATGCTCTACCAAACGGCTTTCCAATTTTGTTCGCCACTTACGACTATAAGGTGTAAAAACGGTATAAGGCAAACCATCGTCTTTTGTTACTTCCGAATATTCAAAAATAACGTGGTCTTTAAATGTTTGAAAATCAATACCTTTTGATTGTAAAAGCTCTTTAACCGCTTTGTCACGTTGCAAAGCGTAAGGTTCATAGTCATGGTTTGTAAACACTTTTTCAATGTCGAATTGAGATGTTAAGTCCTGCCAAACGTCCAAAGGTTTGCCGTAGGCAACGAGTAAAGTTGAGCCTAAGTTTTCCAATTCAGCTTTCAATTCAGTTAATGTATCGTGCAAAAAAGTAACTCGTGCGTCGGTTCGGTCATCCAAATCATCGAGTATGTTTTTATCAAAAATAAAAATGGGTAGTACCCGTTTGCCGCTTATTAAGGCGTGATAAAGTCCTGCATTATCGTTCAAGCGCAAGTCGCGACGAAACCAAAAGATGTTTAAAGTCATTGTTTTGAAATTTTATATCGCTCAATTAACAAAATACTGAGGGGGTAGTTTTGGCAACGCCAAAAAAAATCGGACATTTCCGTTCTAAAACGAAACGGGACATGACACCTTCTAAAATCGCTTACATCATTTGCATCGCTTTTTTGGCTTATGCCAATTTGTTTTTTTATCCAAAATGGCAAAAACCACAAGGAGAAGCCACTTTGAGCTACGATGTGTGCGGCTATTACTACTATTTGCCAGCGATTTTCATTTATAAAGATTTGAAAAAAGTCGCTTTTCATGAAGCGATTGATGCCCAATATCAGCCACAAGGCGGTGGTTTCTACTCGGCTTTGCCTTCCACAAATGGTAATTTGGTGATGAAATACACGTCGGGCATGGCAATTATGTATGCGCCAGCGTTTTTTGTGGCTCATGCTTTGGCAAAACCTTTGGGCTTTGCTGCCGATGGTTTTTCTGCACCTTATCAGTTTGCGATTAGTTTTTGGAGTTTGTTGTGGTCGTTTGTTGGGCTGTTTTATTTGAGAAAATTACTGCTAAAACTCAATTTTACTGAGGGGGTGGTTGCAACGATTTTGTTACTCTACGTTTTTACCACTAACTACCTTGAATATGCAGCAATAAGTTCTGCCATGACGCATACCTATATTTTTACGCTTTATACATTGATGCTTTGGCAAACGATAAAGTTTTATGAAAATCCTAAAATAAGCACAGCTGCGAGTATCGGTTTGTGTATCGGTTTAGCCGTTTTGTCACGACCGACGGAGTTGATTGTTGTCTTAGTACCTGCGCTTTGGGGCGTTTTTGACAAAAAAAGCCTTCAAAATCGCTTTGTTTTTATAAAAAATCATTTTTCTAAATTCTTTCTTACGGCTGTCCTCATAGGCGCTTTGGGTTCTATTCAGTTGATTTATTGGAAATGGTCGTCGGGTCATTTTTTGTACAACAGTTACGGCAAAGAGGATTGGATGGAATGGGGCAGCCCGCATATTTTGGATGGTTTATTCAGTTCAAGGCGTGGGTGGCTTGTTTATACGCCCATTATGCTATTTTCGCTCATTGGCTTTTACCATTTGTATAGAAAACGGCGTGATTTGTTTTGGGCAAATTTTCTGTTTATACTCCTATTTATATATGTATCGTTTGCCCACAATATCTGGTGGTACGGTGGTAGTCTCGGTCAACGGCAAATGATACAAGTGATGCCGATGCTTGCCTTGCCTTTTGCTTGTTTTTTAGAAATGGTTTTTGAAAAAAAGATGCGCAAAATTTTATTCAGCATCGCTGTTGGCATTTGTCTTTACTTCAATTTGTGGTGGGTTTATCAAGCACATCAAGGTGGTTTGTGGCGCGACGAAACGACACAAGCCTATTTTCGACGCATCATCGGACGTTGGGATGTGCCACTTGAAGCGCAAAAATTGCTCGATAATAAATATGATTTGCCGTTTATGTTGACCGACGCTACAGACTTGGAAACTGTTTTTGAACATAATTTCGAAGGAGATTCCTTGAAAAACACGGAAATAATAGACGGCAACCGTTGGCTTTTCCTCGATGCCGCTAATCAAACATCTGATAATTTCAATTTACAGCCCGTAAGTATAAAAGACAATAAATGGCTGCGTGCACAAGCGACTTTCCGTACTACAACCCGGGAAGGGAATATTTGGTCAATGACCCAATTCATCATAGAATTCAAAAAAGGAAACGATGTTATTCGGACAAATATAGTGCGGCCACAACGCTTGATGGGCGATAACGAAACGCGCACGATTTGGCTCGATGCGAAAGTGCCAAATGCGGATTTTGACTCGGTTCTTGTGCATTTTTGGAACGGTGGCGGTGAAAAGAAGATATTGATTGATAATTTGGTGGTGCAGAGTTTTAATCAATAAATGGTGATTTTTTGGAAAAAAATTTGATTCTCATAAAATATTTACATAAATTTACGGCTTATAAATATAAAAGCCGTATAATTATGAAAAAAGATATTGAAAATATTTTTAAAAAATATAATAACATAGTTGAAATGAAAACATTGAACGAAAGTGGAGTTACCTACTATCGGCTTAATGAACTGATTGACCAAGAGAAAGTTATTAAAATAAAACAGGGCATTTATAAATGGAATGATTCAGATTATGAAAACCATCAAAACGAACTGATTGATGTATCTTTGCTTGTAAAACAAGGCGTTTTTTGCCTTTTTACGGCTGCTTCATACTATGAATTGACGACTTTTGTCTCATCGGAATACCACATTGTTATTCCTAAAAAATCTAAAATCGTATTGCCAGAGTATCCACCTATAAAACTGTATTATTGGGAAGATATGGCATATCGTTTGGGAACGGCAGATGTTCCTGTTGACCAAAGTATTGTTAAAATGTACGATATTGAAAAGACAGTTTGCGATATGCTGCGATTTAAAAACAAAGTGGGGTTGGACATTGCAAAGGAAGTATTGAAAAATTATCTTAATCGTAGTGATAGGAATATCAGCAAACTAAATATGTATGCACAAAGACTGAATATTGGAAAACTTATGAATAACTATCTTGAAATTCTTCTATGAAAGCTTCAATTCCATCTATTTATCAACGGAATCGACAATTTAAGGCTTTCCTGAAAAAGGTAAAACTTGATGAAACTATCCAATTTTCGGAAGTAATGAAAGTTATAAAAATCAATTTGCACCCTATTTATGAACGGTTGTGAAAGTATGTTAATTAACACCCCTCCAAATTATAAAATTACTGAGGGGGGCATTACCTTTGTATCGAGAAGTCTATATATGTTTAACTTTTAGAATGATGAACGATAAACCATTGTTTATCAATATTATTCATCATTCATATTTCATCATTCATCATTATTATACTTATGAAATACGATGTAACTATTATTGGTTCAGGTCCTGGCGGCTACGTAGCAGCAATTCGTTGCGGACAGTTGGGCTTGAAAACAGCTATTATTGAACGTTATTCGACGTTGGGCGGCACATGCTTGAATGTGGGTTGCATTCCGTCGAAGGCTCTTTTGGATTCATCTGAACATTATCATAATGCGACACATACGTTTACGACGCATGGCATTGATATTAAAGGAGCAATTGATGTCAATATGCCACAAATGATAAAACGCAAGCAAGACGTGGTTGACCAAACATGTAAAGGCGTTGAGTTTTTGATGAAAAAGAATAAAGTGACGGTTTACACGGGTCATGGATCATTCGTTACAGCCAATAAAATAGCCATTACGAAAGATGACGGCTCGGTTGAGGAAATCGAAACCGACAAAACCATCATCGCCACTGGTTCAAAACCGATTGTGCCAGCCAACTTCAATTATGATAAAAAACGGGTCATCACCTCTACCGAAGCCTTGAATATCACAGAAGTGCCGAAGTCTATGGTCATCATCGGTGCAGGTGTCATCGGTTTGGAATTGGGTTCTGTATATGCCCGTTTGGGTACAAAAATTCATGTGATTGAGTTCATGGACAGGATTATTGCAGGTATGGACAGCGATTGTTCAAAGGAATTGCAACGTTCTTTGAAAGGTTTGGGTATGGATTTTTACTTAAAACATGGTGTTACCAACGTCACGCCCAATACTGAGGGGGTCGTTGTTGAATATAAAAAACGCGATACAGAAGAGGTTTTGAGCATCGAAGCCGATTATTGCCTCGTCGCAATTGGTCGTCGTCCTTATACCGATAATATGGGTTTGGAAAACGCAGGTGTTAAAAAAGATGAGAAGGGCAGAATAGAAGTAGATGGTCATTTACAGACAAATATTCCTGACATTTACGCCATTGGTGATGTCATAAAGGGGGCGATGTTGGCACATAAAGCCGAAGAAGAAGGCGTTTTTGTAGCAGAAACCATTGTTGGACAAAAACCGCACATTAATTATTTGCTCATTCCTGGGGTTGTTTATACATGGCCAGAAGTCGCTGCGGTGGGTTATACCGAAGAGCAATTGAAGGAAAATGGTATGCCTTATAAAGTTGGTAAATTCCCTTTCAAAGCACTCGGTCGCGCTCGGGCGAGTATGGATACAGAGGGGATGGTCAAGGTATTGGCGCATAAAGAAACAGACGAAATTCTCGGCGTTCACATGGTTGGACCACGTGCGGCTGATATGATTGCAGAAGCGGTTGCTTTGATGGAATTCCGTGCTTCGGCAGAAGATGCGGCACGTATGAGTCATGCGCATCCGACATATACAGAGGCATTCAAAGAGGCTTGTTTGGCAGCTACGGACAATCGGGCTTTGCATAGTTAAGGGAATGATGAATGATGAATTTGCAAAATACTGATAATCAATGTTTTACAAATTCATCATTCATCATTCATCATTCATCGTTTATCATTCATCATTCCTAAATATTTACTCATTTCGCAAATTTAATTTAAAATGAAAAATTGTTGTTTAGTCATGCTTTTTATGGTGACGTTGCTCAATTCCTGTCTGGTGGCTCAAAAAGATATGGTCAGCCCTGAAATTTGGGTGCGTGAGGGCTACAAACTCTCCATTGTTCAAAAAGACATCACAAATCCACGTGATTTAGTTCTGAATACTGAGGGGGTGCTTTTTGTCTCTTTGCCCGAAGCGGGTGAAATCAAAGCCTGTCGAGATAAGGACAACGATGGTTATTACGAAACAGTGACCACATTTGTCAAAGGGCATAAAAAGGCGCATGGTATGTACTGGCACGACGGCTGGCTGTGGTATTCTGAAACAGGTGCGATTTTCAAAGCCCGCGACACCAATAATGACGGTGTGGCGGACGAAGATATTACGGTTATTCCCGCTGGAAAACTGCCTTCGGGCGGTGGTCATTGGTGGCGACCTGTGTTGATATTGAATAATCGCATTTATACGTCTATCGGTTGTAGCGGCAATATTGACGACGAAACAGCAACAGAACGCTTGAAAATATGGTCTTTTGCCTTAGATGGCTCGGATAAAAAGCTGTTTTGTGGAGGTTTACGCAATACTGAAAAATTGGTCGTTCGCCCTGGAACAAGTGAGATTTGGGGTATGGATCACGGCAGCGACAACTTCGGCGAAATCATGGAAAAGAAGGATAAAACCGGCAGAAAACCCATAACGGACTGGAACCCACCTTGCGAAATGAACCATTATGTTGAAGGCGCTTACTATGGTCATCCATACATCACGGGCAATCGTTTGCCGCGTTATGAATATATGAATCGTCCAGATATTGTGGATTGGGCAGCTAAAACAACGCCGCCAGCGTGGGCAGCAGGGTCGCATTATGCACCCAATGGCATGACTTTTTACGATGCCAATCAATTTCCAAATGCCAAAGGTGATGCTTTTGTCGCTTATCATGGTTCTTGGAATCGGAGTGTGAAAGGTGGTTATGCGGTCACAAAGGTTTTGTTTGAAAATGGCAAACCTTATGGCGAACAAACGTATGTGAAATTCGAAAAAAACGATGACCTTTTTGGTCGCCCTGTTGATGTACAAGTCGCCTTAGATGGTTCTCTTTTGATTTCAGATGATTGGGGGAATAAGATTTATAAGTTGACTTACGTAGGGAAATAGGATTGTTTTTTAATAAAAAAGGGGTTGTATTTAGCTTAAAGGCAGATACAAACCCTTTTTTTATTATGCCTTAATATCTGACATCAATACCATAATGGATACCAACACTTTTAAACAGCGATTCAATTTTTGAAAGTTTTTCGCTACAAAGCACAGTGCTTGTTATTTCATTTAACCCCTTATCTGAGCCATAGATATTCCCACATTCAAAACAAATTTCAATGTACCCAATTGGATTTTCAGATTTATCCAAAAAAATGATTGTATTACGTGGTGTATAACAGCCTTTTATCATCGTTCCAACCTCTCCTTTAATGGTTACTTTGTGATTAAGCAATATATTGGATAAAGAATCTATTTGCGCTTGATTCAGTTGGATGCTTTCAATAGCACAATATTTACTTACATCTACCAGCAGTGACCCTTTTATTGGCAGCCATTGTTTTATGACATTCGGTTCATCACATGGATACATATAGACCTCTACGTGCTTATCTGAAATCACCTGCTTCCCTTCGGGTGTATAAGTTGTATCTGCAATAGTTTTAGTTACTTTTCTACCAGAACCTGGATAATTTCTAAATGCAATAAACAAAACCGTTTCCGCTTTATTGAAAGGATACATGTTTCTGCGTTGCTCAATGCTGTATTGATTTGTCAAATCACATTTGTAACGACCTTTCTCCTGTTTAACCCAATTTTCAGACGCTTTTTTAGGCGTGTGACAGCTAAACGTTACGAATGCTATTATAGCAAAAACTAAGAAAAAGTGAGCTTTTTTCATGATTTTCAATGTTGAAAAGGTTAAATACTGAGGGGTATAAAAATCAAAACTGATGAAACGCCTGCGACACAAATTCTAAAACTTCTGGCAACGCTTGCCGCCAATACGTCCACGTATGCCCACCATCGCGGGTACGAAATTCATGCGGAATTTCTTTTTTACGCATAGCAATATGAACGAGCGAATTGCCTTCATATAAAAAATCATCGTCACCACAATCTATGTACCAACGCACTGCTTTTTTGAGGCTATCAGGTACGTTATTGACAAGGTTTACAACGCTTTGTCTATTATAAAAAACCTCAATTTGTGCATCGGTAGCCGTAGAATCGGCTCTTCTGACATTGGTTTTAGCAGCTTCCATAGTCAAAGGACCTGTGCCAGCACTGAGGGGGCAAGCCGATGAAAACAATTCGGGATGATGCAAGGCATAAGTAAAACTACCATCGCCGCCCATCGAAAGCCCTGCTATGGCTCTGAATCTTTTTTCGCCTTTGATTCTGTATTTTTTTTCAACAAAAGGCATCAATTCTTTGAAGAAGAAGTCTTCATAAAGCCATGTGCCTGTGGCGTTATTTGAGTAGCCACGACGTGATGTATTGGCATCGGGCATAACGATAATCATGGACGTTGCCTTGCCTTCAGCAATCGCTTTATCGGTAATACGCAAGACTTCGCCGAACTGAACCCAACCTGTTTGGTCATCACCCCCTCCATGTAACAAGTAAAGTACGGGATAACTTCTTGTCGAAGTTTCATAATCAGCAGGGAGATAAATGGCATACTTACGCTCCATATTTAGGACTTTACTGGGCAGCGAAAGGTTATCGGACACTTTGCCTGTTTGGGCTGAAAGCTCAAAAAACAGGCAAATGAAGCAGAAAATAAATAGGTTTTTCATATCGTTGTTGGTTAAATTTTTTAAAAAAGATAATAAAAAGGTGAATAATTTATAGCTGAAACGGCTTAAAATGCCGAAAATACTGAGGGGTATGGAAAGACCTCATCTTTCTAAAATACGTCGATTTCATTTATCTTACTCACTTCCCATCCTTCAATTCATTGAACATAGTCGTTATCAAGGTATCGCCTTTGATAAAACCGCTGCCAATGGTGGTATCATATTCTTTAGCCAATTTCATAGCCAATACTTGCTCAAGGGTTTGTCCTGCTTTGGTATTTTTCTTAACGCCATCTCGTAGCGACATGACAATATCACGGACTTCTTCATAATCCTTTTTATTGGCTAAGTCACCATGACCTGGAATGATGATGGTTTCATCATCAATAATGGTCAAAACACGTGAAACCGCCTTTAACCAACCATCTACGGAACCACCTGAATTGCGATCAATGAACGGAAAACGACCTTTCATAAAGCAGTCACCAGCATGCAAAACATTGCTTTTGGGCAAATAAAACAGGGCATCACCGTCTGTATGAGCGTTGTCCACATGGAAAATAAGGATATCTTCTGTGTTTAGATACACATTCATGCCCTCATTAAACGTAATAACAGGCCAAGCACTCATCGGTTCGGGTTTAGGGCTTTTATTGAATGTTACCTTTGTAGAATCACCCGACAAACGCGCTCTGACATTGGCATGTGCAAAAATCGTTGCGCCCATTTTGGCAAAATTGGCATTACCCCCTGAATGGTCGCCGTGGTAGTGGGTATTAAACAGAAATTTAACCGCACCAGGGCTGACCGCTTGAATTGCTGCATTAATTTTTTCAGACAATGGCGCAAACTGGTCATCAATTAGGATATTACCGTCTTTGCCTGACAACAGCATCATATTCCCCGCACCTGACCATTGCAGCATGTGGATGTGGTCTTTTATTTTAATAGTCTTGATTACCGCATCATCTGTTTTGGGCTGACTATGAATGACTGAAATATTAACGCTAAAAATGACGAAAAAGCAATAAATTAGTTTTGATTTCACTTTAATGATTTTAGATAATGATGAATGTTAAAGCTAACGTTTCGTTTTGGAAAATTTAAATTTGGTGTCCTAAATGCTTGGTTTTGGGGTTTATTAGAACCAATAATAGGGTTTAGGTTTATTTTTTCAACTTATACCCCCCTTCCCGACGGTATCTGGATTTCGTTCCTCAACAGTATTTTTGACTAAAAAGGCTTTTATACTGAGGGGAGGTAAAAACCATCATTTCCAAGTAAAAGCAAAATATTCACATTGTGCACCTGTTGTATTAATGAGTGCATGAGGAATATTGGAGGATAAAAGAACCAAATCACCTGCTTTGGCTTGATAAATTTTGCAATCTATGACCATTGTTATAGTGCCTTTTGTAATCAAAAGAGCTTCTTCTGTAGCGTGTATATGTGGTTGGTGACTTTCTAAGCCTGCATTGAGCGCCGTTGTGTGCATTTCAAAAACAGAACATTGTGTTGTTGACCGATTGTAATAGTCACGACGACCTCCTTTATCGTGGGCTTTGAAAGGGCAATCCGCTTCGTTGAGTAAAATAGAACCGCCTGCTTTTTGCCCGCGTTCTATATCGGTAGGCATTTTGGATTGATAGCGGAAAACGTAGTAAGTTGCAGGTTTGTCGCCGACATTTTGAATGCCATGCACTTCGTTTGCCAAAACCACAGCAATGCCACCGACTTCAAGGTCTTTTGATTTATCACCAATAGTTATTTTTATTTTACCTTCTTTGACAATTATCAACTCGTCGGCATCCTTATTCGGATGTGGAGGGTTGGGGGCAGTGCCTGGCTCAATGGTTGTGGCATGAACCCTAAAATGTTTAAGGTGTGTTGTTGTACCCTCGACAAGCAGTCTACGGGTGCGACCGTTTTCAGTTTTAGCGGTTAAACTGTCCCAATGAATGATTTGGGCTTGAACTTCTGAGAGATTTTGAGCGCAAACAGATGTTATGCCCATTGAGAAAAGAAACAAAAATGTGTTTTTCATTTTTAATAATTTTTGATAACGTTGAGTGTTAAAAGTAAAACATCATTTTCAAAACCTTGTATGTTTTGTCCAAAATACTTGATTTGAGGGTTTAAATGATTGTGCGTTAGATTTAGCGACCTTTTTGGTGGCATTATCCCCATTCTCACCCTTCCTGACTGTATCGGAATTTCGTTCCGCAACAGTATTTTTGGCTTAAAACGGCTTTTATACTGAGGGGGGCTACAAGGTTTCAAAGATAAATAAATTGAAAATCAATAAGTTATGGAACAAACTGAAGAGGTTTTTTTTCAATTGGTGCTAACTACTATTATTTCTAAATAATTATCTAAGTTTGTGAATAACTTTTAAATCATAAAATATGAAATCAATAGTAACTATTCTGGTTTTTCTAACTTTTGCTTTATCTATCGGTCGTGCCCAAGAAGTCGGTATCATCATGGGCACTGCGCGGGGCATAATGCAAAATGGCGTAGAAGAAGGTTTGATAAAGCTCAAAGACTTGGGCATCAAACACATTGAAGGCGCTGGTTCACGCACAATGGGGAGAGTGGAATATAAAAAACTCTTAGACAAGTACGGTTTTGATGTCGTCGCAAGCGGCGTAACTTTCGAAAAACTTGAAAACGCAGACAGCATCAAAGTGCTTATCGAAAACTTGAAGTTTTTTGAAGCAGAATATGCTGTGTGTTATTGGATACCTCATAAAGGCGACGATTTCACTTTCGCAGATATGGAAAAAGGCGTGCAGGTGTTCAATAAGGCTGGAAAACAATTTGCTGAGGCAGGTATTTCTTTGGTTTACCATCCGCATGGCTATGAATTTAGACCTTATCCAGGACCAGGAACCATGTTTGACTATATGATGGAAAAAACCGACCCTCGGTATGTCAATTTTCAGATGGACGTCTTTTGGATTAGGAATCCAGGGCAAAACCCTGCGGCTATTTTACGAAAATACAAAGGAAGATTTCCACTTACGCACCTGAAAGACAGAATGATAGGTTCTGTTGACAATCTCAATGGCAGACAAGATAAAGAAAGAAATGTGGTACTCGGGCAAGGTGACGTCAACATTGCGGAGGTCATGAAAGCCGCTAAAGAATCGGGCGTGAAATATCATCTGATTGAAGATGAATCTGCACGGGCTACAGAGCAACTGCCAATGCACCTGCAATATTTACGTGGGCTTAATTATGACATGCAGGCTGTGGATTTATCGGTCAAAGATTTACAAAAAGCGATGATAGGTGCTGATTCGATGGCACTGCGCAATCTTACTTGTGATGAACTGACGTATGGACATTCAAGTGGCTCAATTGAAGACAGAGAAACGTTTATCCATAATTTGGTGAGTGGTAAAGTTGATGTTGTCACTTTAGACATGAAAGACCAAGATATCACTGTGAAAGGCGATGTCGCTTGGGTCCGTTTTATTATGAATAGTAATATGGTGAGCAACGGAACCCCTACTACCCTCAATCTCAAAGTATTACTCGTGTGGACAAAAGTTAATGGGTTGTGGAAATTATTAGCACGACAAGGTGTAAAATATTAAAACTTAAACTTTAAACGCTGATTGAATAGGTTCAACAGTCGTCATAAAATAAAAAATCAAACATGTCAAAAAATGAAAAAATACTCATTATCACAGGCGATGCAGGTGAAAGTTATGAATGTCTGTATGCCAAACACCGCTTTGAAGAGGCTGGTTATCAATCTGTTATCGCTGCTCCGAGCGTAAAAAGAATGAATTTGGTTATCCATGATTTTGAACCAGGTTGGGATACTTATATCGAAAAACCAGGTTATATCGTCCCTTCTGACATCGCTTTTTCAGATGTTAAAACAGAAGATTACACAGCCGTTTTGTTGTTGGGCGGACGTGCACCTGAATTTTTAAGGCATAATGCACATGTTATAGAAATCGTCAAGGAATTTGACAAAAGCGACAAGTATATTTTTTCCATTTGTCATGGTGTTCAAATATTGGTCGCTGCGGGTTTGGTAAATGGTAAAAAACTGACTTGTTATGAAAATGTACGATTTGAAGTAGAAGTATGCGGCGGCACTTTTGATGGAAAAAGTGAAGCAGTGAAAGATGGTCGTTATGTCACTGGACAAACGTGGCAGTCGCATCCTGATTTTTATAGAATGGTTTTTGAATGTTTAAATGATTGAAATAAAAGGTATTATGGAAATTGGTATAGATAGTTTTGCTTCCGCAACGGTTAGCAATGATAAAGGCGGCGCGATGAATCGTCGGGATGCGTTGTCCGAATTACTCGAAAGAATTGAACATGCGGACAAAGTCGGGCTTGATATTTTTGGCATTGGCGAACATCACCGCAAGGAGTTTTTGGACTCTGCGCCTACGCTTATATTAGCTGCTGCCGCCGCCCGTACAAAGCGTATTCGATTGACGAGTGCCGTTACGGTATTGAGTGCTGCCGACCCTGTGCGTGTATTTCAAAACTTTGCAACCTTAGATTTGATTTCAAATGGTCGGGCTGAAATCGTCGCAGGACGTGGTTCATTTATAGAGGCATTTCCATTGTTTGGCTTGAATCTTCAAGATTATGACGAGCTTTTTATTGAAAAATTGGATTTATTACTGACCATACGCGACAACGAAATTGTTAATTGGTCGGGCAAATTTCGTCCTGCGCTTCACAATCAAGCCATTTATCCAAGACCTTTGCAAGAGCAACTACCGATTTGGCTCGGCGTAGGTGGCACACCACAATCATTTGTTCGTGCTGGAACACTGGGGCTGCCGCTTATGGTTGCCGTCATTGGTGGCGAAACGCACCGCTTTCGACCGTTGATTGATTTGTATCGAGAAGCGGGAAACAAAGCAGGTCATGCGCCCGAAAAGCTGAAAGTGGGCTTACATTCGTTGGGTTATGTCGCCCCTACAAAGCAAGATGCCGTTGCCGATTATTATCCAGGTTATGCCGAAACTTTTACACGCATTGGCAAAGAGCGTGGCTGGCAACCTGTGACTCGTGCCCATTTCGATGCCCAAAATGGTGCGCGTGGTGCATTGCTTGTTGGCAGTCCTGAAGAAGTGGCTGAAAAAATCATTCGACACAGCGAAGCCTTAGGTGGCATTTCAAGATTTACTTTTCAGATGGACAATGCGGCGTTGCCACATGCCAAATTGTTGCAATCTATTGAATTGATTGGGAGGGAGGTTGCGCCGTTGGTGCGCGCCGTTTTTAGTTGAAAATAGAAAGTTTTTTTTAAAAATATCGTCGTTTTTTGGGCTTTATACTGAGGGGGGCATTATTGACTAATTTTGTTTTTATAAACAAAAGCAGATGGCAAATCTAAATATTGATAGCATAAAAAAACGCACTTATGATGCAATCGTCATTGGCTCAGGCATGAGTGGCGGTTGGGCAGCTAAAGAATTGACAGGAAATGACTTGCGGACATTGGTCTTGGAGCGCGGGCGCGATGTCAAACACATTCAAGACTATCCAACGGCGATGAAAGAACCTTGGGAGTTTGAACATCGTGGACAAGTTCCCCTTGACATTAAAAAAGACTATCAAATAGCCAGTAAAAACTATATTTTTAGCGAAGCCACTGCCCATTTTTTAACAAAAGATGAAGAACAACCTTATATTCAAGACCGACCTTATGATTGGGTTCGCGCTTATCAAACGGGCGGTAGGTCGCTTCTTTGGGGGCGCATGACGCAGCGTTGGAGCGACTTTGATTTTGAGGGTCCCGCGCGAGATGGTTTTGCGGTTGACTGGCCTATTCGCTACAAAGACCTTGCACCGTGGTATAGTTATGTTGAAAAATTTGCAGGTATCTCAGGTAATCGGGATGGTTTGGCAACTTTGCCTGATGGCGAGTTTTTACCACCCCATGAAATGACCTGTGTTGAAAAATATTTTAAAACAAAAGTCGCTGAAAAACATGCCGATCGACACGTTATTATAGGACGTGTGGCACATTTAACAAAACCAGAGCCGATTCATTTAGAGCAGGGGCGAGGGCAATGTATGAATCGAGGTATTTGTGAAAGAGGTTGCCCTTATGGTGCTTATTACAGCAGCAATGCTTCGACTTTGCCATGGGCTATGAAAACGGGGAAACTCACTTTGCGCCCCCATTCAGTTGTTCATTCCATAATTTATGATGATAAAAAAAACAAAGCCACGGGTGTTAGAATCGTAGATGCCCAGACAAACGAAATGGTAGAATATTACGCTAAAATCATTTTCGTCAATGCTTCTGCCTTAGCTTCAAATCTGATTTTCTTAAATTCTCACTCACATCGCTTCCCAAATGGATTAGGGAATGACAATGGGCTGCTTGGTAAATACATGGCTTTTCACAGTTATAGAGGTAAAATTACTGCCAACTACGATGGTTTTATGGACTCAAAAACGGAGGGACGCCGCCCAAATGCCAGTTATATCCCCCGTTTTAGAAATATTTTCAAGCAAGAGACCGATTTTTTACGAGGTTATGCATCAAGTTTCTCGGCTTCAAGGTCGGCGAGCGCCAAACAAGAAGGCATAGGCGAAACGTTGAAAAACAACCTATTAAACCCTCAATTAGGGCTTTGGCATATCAATTCGAGCATGATGGGCGAAACGATTCCGAAAGAAAGCAGTACGGTCTCTTTAGACGCTCATTTGACTGATAAATATGGTATCCCTCAATTAAGGGTTTCCGTAGGATATGATGAAAATGATGAAAAAATGTTGAAAGACTTTCACGAGCAGTTCACTGAAATGTATGAACATGCGGGTTTTATCAATATTCAATGCATTGATACCAAAAGGTTGCCCGGTAATGAAAACCATGAAATGGGCGGTATTCGGATGGGTAAAGACCCTAAAACATCTTTGCTCAATACTTGGAATCAAGTACATGGGTGTAAAAATGTCTTCGTTACTGACGGGGCTTGTATGGTGTCTACTTCAACACAAAATCAATCTTTGACTTATATGGCACTCACGGCGCGGGCGGCAGATTATGCGATAAAACAACTGAAAAGTTTTAAATTATAAAGAAAATGAAACCGATAGATCAAACACGTAGAGTATTTCTAAGCACAACAGCCAGTTTATTAGGCTATGCACTGATAGACCCTATCATACCCCTCAGTAAAAGAAAGCCACTTTTAGCCTTTTCTACTTTGGGTTGTCCGAAATGGACATTTGCGCAAATCGTTAAATGTGCTGTTGATAATGGCTATAAAGGTATCGAAATTCGAGGCATTTTGGGACAGTTGGATTTGCCGCAATGTCCTGAATTTAGTGCCGTAAACTTACCTGCAACCCGCCGTTTAGTAGAAGACAATCATTTGAGGATTGTTGATTTGGGCTCTTCCGCCAAAATGCACTTTGCCGATGCCGTCAAAAGAAAATCGAATTTGGATGATGCGAAACGGTTTATTGATTTGGCGCAAAAACTCAATTGCCCCAATATCCGCGTCTTCCCCGATGACTTGCCTAAAGACCAAAAGGACGATGAAACAGTGGATTTGATTATCAAAAGCCTGTTAGAGTTGGGTGATTATGCCAAAGGCAGTTCTGTAAATATTTTGCTCGAATCGCATGGTAAAGTCGTGTATAGTGAGATGTTGCTTAAAATTATGAAAGCAGCGGAACATCCCAACGTTGGTTTGGTTTGGGATTTCTTCAATATGTGGTCGGTTACGAAGGAATCGCCCAAGGTTGTTTATGAAACGCTCAAAAAATACATCAAACATACCCATATCAAAGACGCTAAATGGGTCAATGGCAAAGAAGCCTATACGCTTATAGGCGAAGGTGAAGCGCCACTCGCGGAGGCGCTAACGGCTTTAAGAAAAGGTGGTTACAAGGGGTATTATAGTTTTGAATGGGAAAAAATGTGGCATCCTGAAATACAAGAGCCTGAAATAGCGATTCCACATTATGCAAAAGCGATTCAGAAATATTTTTAAGGAAAAGCAAAATGGGTTACGGAAGCTATTCTGCAGTGTTGCGACAAATCACCAAACCATTTTCACAGGTTTACCTGTATCCGCCGACTTTTTTATCGCTTCAATAATTTTCATATCCACCAAACCTTCTTCACCAGAAGCAAGTATTGGCGTTTTTTCTATTATATTCAAAGCAAAAGCGTCCATTTGTTTGACTTGTTGGTATTTGGGCGCATCAAAATTGATTTTAACACCGACGTTCATACCTGCCGCGCCGAGTCCCGAAAAAGATGGTTGCAAACCAAAGCGTTCAGAACCTGTTGTGGCGTACAATTTATCAATAAAAGACGTGTAAGTGGTCGTTGAGTTAGAAACGGCACCGCTTGGAAAAGTCATTTGAAACATCATAGTTTCATAAATATCCTTGAAAATGGTTTTGTTGACCTTGAAACCTTGTGCAGTTATTTCGGTTGGCAATTCATCCAGCGTTCTGCGGATACCTTGAACGCAGTAAACGCCTAAATCCATAATTGCACCGCCGCCGCCCATTGTTTTGTTGAGTCGCCATGAGGTTGGGTCAGCCATATTGTAGCCCAAACCGCTTTCCATCATGCGGATATTGCCATGCACTTTTTCCATGCCGAACCGACGCATTTCAAGGTGATGTGGCTCAAAATACAAGCGATAACCGACGGACAGCATCACATTTTCCGCTTTACAAGCCTTTATCATCTGCTCACATTCAGCAACATTCATTGCCATGGGTTTTTCACAAATCACGTGTTTTCCTGCTTTGGCAGCGCGGATTGTATATTCAGCATGCATCGAATTGGGCAGTACGACATAGACAATATCAATATCTGGATTATTCCGAATATCGTCAAAATTTTGATAATTATAGACGTTTTGCTTGGGAATATTGTATTTCCCGCACTATTCAGGTACTTTCTCAGGCGAACCTGTGACGATGCCTGTAAGCCGACAATGCTGCGTTTCCAACAAAGCAGGTGCTAATTGCCGCAGCGAATAATTGCCCAAACCGACCAATGCCACGCCTAATTTTTCTTTTGAATTAAACAAGTGTTCCATACGTGGTTGCGTCAGCAAAATGCCCGCGCCCAATGTCATTTTTTGAAGAAAATCTCTACGATTCGTCATTTGTTATTTAATTGATAGATGATAATGGATAGTTGATAAAAAATCACCCATTATTTGATAAAAGTATCAAAATCTGTTCATTTCTTGCAGCTTCATCATAAACAAATCCAAAAATAGGATGTTGTTTTGTTTTGTTAAAATATTCAATATAGAATAGTGGCGCAATAGATTGCCAAACTTTCTTTACAAAGCCATTGAAAATCAACGTTTTACAAATTCATCATTCATCATTTATCATTCATCATTTTATGAAGTCTATTCACGATTTTAAAATTCAAAATATCGAGGGCGAAACCCTTGATTTTTCAGACTTTAAAGGTAAAAAAATCCTTGTTGTCAATGTTGCCAGCGCATGTGGTTTTACCCCTCAATATCAGCAGTTGCAAGAACTGCATGAAAAATTTTCGGACAAATTGGCAATCGTCGGTATGCCTTGCAACGATTTTGGCGGTCAAGAATCTGGTGATGAAGCGACCATTCAGCAGTTTTGTTCGGTGCGTTTTGGTGTCACTTTTCCTCTGACTGTGAAAGTAGGTATTTTACAAGACACGCATCCAATTTATCATTTTTTGACCAATAAATCTGAAAATGGCGTTAAAGACAGCACTGTGAAGTGGAATTTTTATAAATATCTGCTCGATACTGAGGGGGTGCTTGTACGTGTTCTTCCGTCAACAGTGAGTCCTATTGATGAGGTTATTTTGGATTGGATAAATGCTTGAAAATTGAGTTTTTAAACTTTTTTGCTTATTTTTGTTTTCTAAAATTAAAAAACAATGACCGTAGCATTAGGCAATTTTGAGCCAAAATACGCAAAACCAAAAGTTGTTGAACAACGTCGTATGACATTCACAACTTTTTACAAAAAATATATTGACCCTGGCAATAGTGCCGTTGCAGGGGTTAAATATGAATATTGTAATGGTTATATTGAGAAAACAACCGCTATGAACCGAAAAGAACTTTTTATTCTTGAACATTTGACAGATTTATTCTATCAACTAAAACGCAAAGTCGGCGGTACAGTCGTCAATGAACTTGAAACGTGGACAACCGAAACACGTTGGCGCAGACCTGATTGGGCGTATGTTTCAAAACAGCAAATAGTTGATGGGCGCAACGACCAACCTGTGATTCCAGAATTCATGGTCGAAATCATTTCAAAAAATGATGATGTTCTCGTCGTTCAAAAGAAAGTCTATGAATATTTTGATATTGGTGTAAAGGTCTTGTGGATTATTTACCCAAAGTTGCGGCTCGTTCATGTTTATACATCAACTAAAAACATTACAGTTTGTGAAGACGATGACGATATTTGCTCTGCTACACCTGTTTTAAATGATTTTAAGATTTCTATTGTTGACCTTTTTAAACAATAGTTTTTCTATATTTTTTATTAAAAATGACGAGCGAGACGTAATCTCCTCGTCATTTTTAGTTTTACCGAACCTTCTGTCTATTTTTGCACCATGAAATTTTCAAATGTCATAGGACAGGATTCGTCCAAAAAATTGTTGCGGGGCATGGCTGAAAGCGGTCGGATGCCACATGCTTTGTTAATGCTCGGTCATCAAGGGACAGGTGGTTTGTCTTTGGCAATGGCTTATGCACAGTATATATTGTGTCCTCAAAAAACAGCCGAAAGAGAGGCTTGCGGCAAGTGTCCAAACTGCATAAAAGCGGAAAAGATGATTCATCCCGATATACATTTTTCATATCCAACAGTTGGTTCAAAGACGATTGCGACGCATGTTTTGAAGGAATGGCGTGCCGCAGTTGCCGAAAATCCCTACATGAATGTGAATCAATGGCTTGAAAAATTGGGGGCTGAAAACAAGCAAGGCAACATTCCCGTAGCCGAAACCGTAGAAATCGTTAAGAAATTGAGCCTTAAAACGTTTGAGGCATCGCATAAAATCCTCATCATGTGGTTGCCCGAATATTTGGGTAAAGAAGGCAATCGTCTATTGAAAATGATTGAAGAGCCGCCTGACGATACGCTGTTTCTATTGGTTGCCGAAAATCAAGACTTGATTTTGAATACCATTTTGAGCCGTTGTCAATTGGTCAATCTGTCGCCTTTGACCGATTCAGAGGTTCAAGAGGGTTTGATACTGAGGGGGGTAACGCGGGGCGATGCGGAAGCGATTGCACACCTTTCGGAAGGCAATTTTAACGCCGCTATGACACTCTCAAAGGAAACAGAAAACGACAATGCCAATGCCTTTTTGGACTGGATGCGGACGTGTTTCAAAGGAAATGGCGTAGAAATGGTGGCTTGGGTTGACCGTTTTGCAGGCATTGGTCGAGAAAAACAAAAGTTGTTTTTGCGCTATGGCTTACATTTTTTAAGAGAATTAACCGTTTTACTCTTAACAGGCAATGAAAACCTTAGACTTCGAGGCAATGAATTGGAAACGGCTAAACGTATGAAAAATGTGGTGAAATTCAGTCATATCGAACCGATGATGACGCTTTTTGATAAATCGGTGATGTACGTCGAGCGCAATGCGAATCCGAAAGTACTTTTTTTAGATGCTTCGATACAGATGCATAAGATTTTGAAAGGCTGAAACATAAAAATACTGAGGGGTGTATTTTTTCATTATCTTTGTTCAATTTTTTACATAAATAATTCATTTTCAATCATTCAGTCACAGGACTGTTTAAATATAAAAAGCATATTATGGCTTGTGGAAGTTGTGGAATAAGTAAGGACGGGAAGCCAGGCGGTTGTAACGGGAATTGTAGCGGAGGCTGCAATCGGATGAATACGTTTGACTGGCTCGCCCAACTCGATATACATGACACGGACGGATATGATCTCGTCGAAGTGTCGTTCAAAAGTGGTTCGCGTAAGGAATTTTATCACAATCCGCCTTATTGTAGCACATCTACGGGCGATTGGGTGCTTCTGGAAGTACCTGGCGGTGGTGGTTTTGATGTTGGTAAAATATCCCTGATGGGCGACCTCGTGAAAATGCAATTGAAGAAAAAAGGCATCAAAGACTCGGCTCTTTTTCTCAATGTCATTCGTCGGGCGAATCCGCGTGACCTCGAAAAGCTCGATGAGGTGCGTTCAACTGAGCGTGATTTGATGATTCGGGCGCGGGCGATTTCTCGTATGCTTGATTTGGATATGAAAATCGGTGATGTTGAATTTCAAGGCGATGGTCGTAAAATCACGTTTTATTACACGGCAGATGGTCGTGTGGACTTCCGTGAACTGATTCGGCATTATGCCAAAGAGTTTAAGGTGAAAATCGAAATGCGGCAGATTGGCGCACGTCAAGAGTCGGCGCGGATCGGTGGCATTGGGTCTTGTGGACGCGAGTTGTGCTGCTCGACTTGGTTATCAGATTTCAAATCGGTTTCAACGGCTGCGGCGCGTTATCAGCAATTAGCCATCAATCAAGCCAAATTGTCGGGTATGTGTGGGCGTTTGAAATGCTGTTTGAACTACGAACTCGATACCTACCTCGATGCCTTAGAGGATTTTCCACCACATCCAGAACGTCTTGCCACCAAAGCAGGTCGTGCAGAACTCATCAAAACAGACGTTTTCAGAGGTCTAATGACCTATGTTATGACCGAAGGACCTGAAAGAGGTAAATTCACAACACTGGCTCTATTGGATGTCAAAGAGGTGTTGAGTATGAACAAAAGGGGCGAAATGCCGTCTGGTTTGAAGGAATTGCAGTTTGTGCCTGTCGCTGCCAAACCTCAAGGAGGCGAGGAAGGCGACGATGATTATGAAGAAGATGTGGACTACGGTGGCGACCTTGTCGGTGCCATTGAGTTGACCGATGATAAGCGACGCAAGAAGAAAAAGAAGAAAAGGAGACCGACTGACGGTAGGAGTAACGAACAAAATACCGCCAATCGAGACAATCCGCCGCGTGATAGACCGCGTGATGCTTCAAAAGACACATCCCGTCCGCCACGCGACGCTTCAAAAGAACGTCCACCGCGTGATGCTTCAAAAGACACACCGCGTCCGCCACGTAATGAAGGTAATACACCACGTCCGCCACGTAGTAATGATGCGCGTCCACCGCGTCCACCGCAGAATACTAACGATAATCCGCCGCGCAATAATGATGCGAAGCCACCACTTCCACCACAAAGTGGTAATGACAATCCACCACCGACACAAGATGGACAAGGCAAAAAAAATGAACGGCGGTTTTTCAAAAATAAGAATCGAGATAAGAAAGAGTGATTAAGTTATAAGTGGTAAGTGAAAAGTAAAAAATGGCGCATTTCTACTGAGGGGTAGAGATGCGCCATTTTTTACTTTTCACTTACCACTTATAACTTAATGCCGCACGATGAGCTTCTTCGTCTTCACTTCCTTACCATATTGCAACGTCACGAAGTAAGTGCCATTCGGATAATCAACCGTCGGTATCTCTACATTGCCGACGGTGGCACCCCTCAGTAGGCTACTCCCCATTTTTCGGACAGCGAACTAAGGTGAAAAAACTTAAATTTGCAGTCTAAACAAACGAAGAAAGGGCAACTTTTACAGCTGCCCCCCTCCTATAGGAGATTGTAACAATGCTAAATCTTTAGTTACTGTTATTCTTTTTCTTTTTATCAATGACTGCGCCGGCACCCGCACCCGCACTACCGCCTATTATACCACCGATAATACCGCCTTTGACTTTATCTTTCGACGTGGCCACACCTGTTACAACACCTACGCCAACGCCAATAAGCGCGCCTTTAGTCGTATTGTTCATCTTATTCCTAGATTTTGAAACACTGCCGACAATTGGTGAAGGGGAGTCATTTTCTCCTACCGCTGCCTTTGTTTTCGCAGATGATTTAATAGAAACTATTTTCAAAGAATCAATCGTTTTCTGCTGTTGTGTAACGATTTGGGCTTGATTGATTGAATCCAACAAGATTTCTTTTGCCGCTGCGATTCTCGCAGCTTCGTCGTTCGCACTGGGTTGACACGCAAATAGGAAGGATACCACACTTAGCAAAAAGATTACATTTTTCATAGGATATAGATTTTAATAAGTTATGTGCTACCCGCCCTTTTAAAAGTGAAAGGATAGAACGTGAATAACGTTTTAGTTTGAAGGTTCTAAAGTGCCTTCAAACAATACGTCATAACTCATCCTAAAATAATGATACCACAGGTTTTCATATACTTAAAAATGTTGTTAGACGTAAAAGTGGGGAATAAAATGCCCGTATTTGGGCATTTG
Source organism: Saprospiraceae bacterium (assembly GCA_043772905.1). Taxonomy (GTDB): domain Bacteria; phylum Bacteroidota; class Bacteroidia; order Chitinophagales; family Saprospiraceae; genus JAAFJT01. The sequence goes on from JAYVFS010000030.1 coordinate 42,476, forward strand.
GGGATATTTTGCCTCACAATAATAGTGAGTGGAGGAAATGTGAAGGTAAAACAATCAATAACTACCCCTTAAAGGTCTCAAAAAGCAAATAAGCATTCAAGCTCAAAATGATAGCAGAAACTACCCACGCACTCACTTTTAAAACCATTTTGTTCGCAAATTGACCCATTTTGGCTGTACTGCTTGTAAAAACGACTAAAGGAATGACCGCAAAACTCAACTGCAACGACAAAACAACTTGACTTAATACCAGTAAATCGGCTGTGCCTTTTTCACCATAATATAAGGTGACAAAAAACGCAGGAATGATGGCAATGAGCCGCGTGATGAGCCGTCGAATCCATGGTTTCAGTCGGATGTTCAAAAAACCTTCCATAATGATTTGCCCTGCCAATGTGCCTGTCAAAGTAGAATTTTGACCCGAAGCCAACAGTGCGATGGCAAATAAAGTGCTGGCAAAAGCTGTACCCATCAAAGGGTCGAGCAAATGATAGGCATCTGTAATGTCTGCCACTTCGTAAAGACCGTTTTTATGGAACGTAGCGGCTGCCAAAATGAGGATGAACGCATTGACAAAAAAAGCCAACAGCAAGGAAACAGACGAGTCAATCGAAGCAAATTTGATAGCCGATTTGACCCCCTCAGTATCTTTGGCATAATTCCGCGTTTGGACGATGCTGGAATGTAGATACAGGTTGTGCGGCATGACCGTTGCACCCAATATACCGATGGAAATATAGAGCATTTCGGGATTCAAAAGGATTTCTTTTCGGGGCATAAGTCCTGCGGCAATATCTTTGAAATTGGGTTGTGACACAAGGATTTCATAACCAAAACAGATGAAAATAATGAAAATTAAGCCAATAACAATAGATTCTAAAACCCTAAAACCTCGATTTTGGAAATAAAGAATAACCAAAACATCTAAAACCGTCAACAAAACGCCCAACCACAAAGGCATGCCAAACAGTAAATTTAATGCAATCGCCGACCCTAAAACTTCTGCCAAATCACACGCCGCAATCGCAATTTCTGCCAAAACCCACAACGACAAAGCGACGGGGCGGGAGTATGCATCGCGGCAGGCTTGCGCCAAATCACGTCCTGTAACAATGCCCAATTTAAGCGCAAGGTGTTGCAAAAGAATCGCAAAAAAATTAGAAATCAAGATGACTGAAAGTAAGGTATAGCCAAATTTTGAACCGCCAGCAATGTCTGTTGCCCAGTTCCCAGGATCCATATAGCCCACAGCGACCATCATGCCCGGACCGACAAAGGCGAACATTTTTTTCCAAAAACTACCCGTCACAGGCACTTTGATAGAGGCATAAACCTCTGGTAATGAAGGCGTTTTATTATCGTGTAGCCAACCTTTTGGTATTTTAGGTATGTCTTTTTTCGTATTCATTCAATCACAGATTAATACTGATATTATTGATTTTTAAACTGTTAAATATTTGTATATTTCACCATTCACCATTCACCATTACTATCCTATTTTCACGAAAACATTTTCACTTACCTTACTACTGACAAGCAAATCAGTGGTGCCATTGAGTTTTATTTTGACAGATTTGTCAAATTCAAAAATCTCTAAAACTTCTACTTTCGCTGCCAAAACCAAACCGATGCGGTCGAGATGTTGCAAAAAAGCGGTTGAATGTTCTTGCACACCGACCATCACACCTTTGTCGCCGACAACCATTTCACCTAATAGAATTTGCTGTCTTTTAGCATAGTTGCCTTCTCGATCTGGAATCGGGTCACCATGTGGGTCAAATTTAGGCTTGCCTAAAAAAGCATCTAAACGGTCCGTCAAGTCCGTACTTTGAATATGCTCAAGCTGTTCTGCGAGGTCATGACATTCATCCCAAGAGTAACCGAGTTTGTCACACAGAAAAACTTCCCACATCCGATGTTTACGTACTAAGGCAGTTGCGACACGCTCCCCCTCAGTAGTCAGCGTAACGCCTCTATATTTTTCATAATTTATAAAATCCTTGTCAGCCAATCGTTTAATCATGTCTGTTACCGAAGCTGCGGTTGTATTCATCGCCGCAGAAATGGCATTGGTGTTGACCGATTTGCCTTCTCGTTCATTGATTTTATAAATAGCTTTCAGATAATTCTCTTCTGTTTGCGAAATCATCGTTGTGGATTAAAATGAATTATATAAAATTGTTCTCACAAAAGTAAAAATATTTTTAGACTAATCTAAAAATTAGAAAAAAATTGTAAAAAAACTTTTGCGATTTTTACGCCTTATTTTTAAGTTCAAACTTCAAATTATTGGTTGTGAAAATTCTCATCATTCGTTTTTCATCTATTGGCGATATTGTCTTGACGACTCCAGTTGTCCGTTGCATTCACAAACAGTTGGGTGCAGAAGTGCATTATTTGACAAAAAAGAATTTTAAAGGTATTGTTGAAAACAATCCTTATGTCAAACGAGTGTGGACAATTGAGAAGGATGTTTCAGAGATTTCCACAGATTTGAAGGCTGAAAACTTCGACTATGTGATAGATTTGCACAAAAATCTAAGGAGTTTACAAGTAAAACGTACGTTATCCACACAGTCCTTCGTTTTCCACAAGCTAAATGTGGAAAAGTGGTTGATGGTTAATTTTAAAATCAATCGTCTGCCAAACACGCATATCGTTGACCGTTATATGAAAACGGTTGAAACATTGGGTGTTAAAAATGACGGTGCAGGCTTGGATTATTTTATTCCTGATAAAGATGAGGTGGATATTTCTACTTTCAATATCCCCCCTCAGTATATCGCCTTCGTCATAGGTGCAGCTCACGCGACCAAACGTTTACCGCCTCAAAAAATAGTAGAGATTTGTAATGGCATCCAATTACCCATTTTACTTTTAGGTGGCAAAGATGATTTGGAAAACAGTCAATTCATTGAAAATCAAACCATTGGAAAGGTTATTAATTTATGTGGTAAATTGAACTTGAATCAATCGGCATCGGTGGTACGGCAAGCAAAAACCGTTATTACACATGATACCGGTTTGATGCACATTGCTGCGGCTTTTCAGAAAGACATTATTTCAGTTTGGGGCAATACGATTCCTGAATTTGGGATGACACCGTATTTACCAACGGAGTCGTCTAAGTTTTTTGAAGTGAAAAATCTGAAATGCCGTCCGTGTTCAAAAATAGGATTTGATGCCTGTCCAAAAGGTCATTTTCGATGTATGAATGAGCAAAATACTGAGGGGGTCATTTCTGCGATAAACAACGGATAAAGGGATAAAAAGAAAGGACAAATGATTTTGTTTTTTATAAAAAGGACTGTTTTTGCAACAAAAAAGCTAATTTTGAATTTTAGTATAAAGGTTTCAGAAATTTTTGAAATAGAAAATCGCAACAGAATTACGACTTATGGAATGGCAAGAAGGGAAAGATAAATTTTTACAGGCTTGGGGTACGCTCGGTACGTCTTGGGGGATTAACCGCACAATGGCACAAATTCATGCACTGATGATGATTTCACCGCGCGCTTTGAGTGCGGATGAGGTTATGGAGGAGCTACAAATTTCTCGAGGCAACGCCAATATGAACATCCGCGCTTTGATGGATTGGGGTTTGGTTTATAAAGAGTTGAGGGCAGGCGACCGCCGCGAGTACTTTGTCGCCGAAAAAGATATGTGGAAAGTGGTTCGTCAAATCATCCTCAACCGTAAAAAGAAAGAATTGGAGCCTATTCTTAAAGTTTTAGACGAAATCAGTGGCATTGATGGAACGGTCAATGAAGACGCTGAAGCCCTTGCAAAAGCCGTTAACGACATCAAATTGTTCTCCTCAAAAGCCGATGCAACGCTCGATATGCTCGTAAAAGCCGATTCAAATTGGTTTGTCGGAACATTTATGAAGATGATAAAATAATCCATTTTACGCAATAAAGAAAGGCGCGACACCGATTCACGGGTCGCGCCTTTTGTTGGTTTGTTATTTTGTTTCGGTTGCGTTGGCTGTCGTTAGTTTATAATCAATACTTCGACAAATTATAAGAGCGGTGCATTATACTTTTTTAGGTACAACACGCGGCAAATAAAGCGTTAATTCTACGCCTTTTCCAATCTTAGGAGATGATAAAGCATTCCACATCATGATATTATACGTGCCAATATTAAATAATTCAGCTGCAGAATCAAGGGTTTCTTCATCACCAATATAATAAGATGTTTTGAAATAATTCGGGTCGCTGTCAAGGCGCGGAAGATTTTCATCTATAGTAATAGGCTGAAAATTCAAGTTAGACTCGCGCTGCATATCAGGATTGGAAACATAGTCTTGCAAAGCGCCCATGACACGTTGTGGTACAAAAACATTGTACCCCTCAGTATTTTCAGGGACAAAGCCATTGCCAAACTGTTTATTGAGTTCTTTAATGAGTTCGTAGGTCACACCTGTGATTTTGGCGACCGTTTGAAGCGAAAGATAATGATAGACTTTTTGCGAACTGATACACTGCACATCAAGAGCGGGTAGCTGTGGATGCAAACCATGCTCACGATAGTTTTTCATAATATAAGTAAAGGCGATGAATTTAGGAATGTAGTCCTGCGTTTGCTGTGGTAAGAATTTTTTAACTTTAGCAAAATCATTGCTTTTAGCCCTTTTGATGGCTTGACCGAGTCTTCCTGCGCCACAATTATAACCTGCTAATGTCATTTCCCAATCGTTATAGGCTTGGTACATGCGTTTGAGGTCTTTCAAAGCGGCTTCACTGGCGCGATTGATATCGTAACGCTCATCTACTTGACCGTCAATGCGCAAACCAAATTCTTGGCGCACATCATTCATTAATTGCCAAATACCTGTTGCACCTGCTGAGCTAATTGTCTTATTGTAAAGTTCAGTTTCAAGACAAGTGATGTACTTCAAGTCGCTTGGGAGCTCGTATTCTTTCAAATATTTGTCAAAAATTGGGAAATAAGTCGCTGAGCGACCAATCATTTTTTCGGTATCGTTCTTTCCGCGAAGAAGTGATTTTATTCTTTTAGTAACAGCTTCGTCTGTTGAAATCGGTACAATACAATCCATCTTACGTAATCGAGGTTCTACTTCGATTTCATCTGCTGAAAGTGTACTTAAAACCGCAAAGAATAATAAAAATAGTAGTACTGTTTTTTTCATTGCAAAAAATTGTGTCCTTTTAATTTTCAATTACTTGTTCTTGAATGTAAACCGCACAAAATACTGTCATAGACGCTCATGCGCTACATTTTATTGTATGTCCTTTTATTTTCTTAAACTTGTTGTGTTTCAAGCGTCTGTACGCATTGTTAATTATGCTATATATTTTATAGCACCCTCATGGGAGGAACGGTGTGTTAAGTATTTGGCGAGTTTATCCCTTGTTTTTGAAATTGTGTCTTTTACAAAAGTATGAATAGATTTTAATAGCTAGGTTGTTTTTTTTGAATTTTATTTCAAATTTATTCGTTTTTCGGTATTTTATTTTGTATCTATTGTGTTTTTTTAAAGATAATATGTATTAAACTATAAATTTTAGATAGAGAAAATAATTACAATTAATTGATTACCATTTATTTACAATAAATGTTTTACCTATATACCTACACTAAAACTCGAAAAAACATTGTTTTACACTTTTTTACGAAAATTAGCCTCAAAAACACGTTTATAAGAAAGATTTAGATTACTCTTTAAGTGTTTAAAAAAGAGGTCTCCACATATAAAATTTAGTAACCCACCCATTCTCACCATTTATTGTGCCAAAATAAGTCTATTACTTTGCAGTAAAGCTCATGGAGATGCCAAAACGATGTCCATCACGACGGGGCATAAAAGAAACATCTAATTCGTGTAATTGGTGTAATCCGTGTCTGACTTAAATCGTTACGGTTTTTTTTGAAATAAACTAAACCTATGCCCCCTCAGTATTTTCACTACTTTTGCCCCGAATATTCACCATTAAATTATTCACCATTCACCATTAACAAAATATGTTAGATTTTTCGCAAACCAATATCGTCCGTCTTGCCATCACTTGGTCGGGTAATAAGTCACTCAATGAAGGAGTCGTCATTCCAAAATCCACTTTGGTAACCGTCAATGACTATGTGCATCAAATATTGACGACAACATTTTTCAAGCCTTTTGAAAAAAATGAAGAGTTTTTTTACTTCACCGACGATGAAGATGTGAGCCACAACGCTGCCTATCAGTCGTGTTTGAGGATTTTTGAAAACCCAGATGTCCTCTCTGAAGAAGCAGCTACTTTGACACAGCGGCTTTATGAATTGTCAACGGATGCGAAGATGAAAGGCGGCGAGTTTTTCATCGCTTTATTCGATGGCGTTGTTTTGGAAGGAGAGACGATGCCCGCGATTGGTATCTTCAAAATTGTCCAAAAAGACCCGTATTTGAAGGTTGAAAAAACACCTGAAACATTTGCTTTGACCATTGGAGAAGGTATCGGAACAGGCAAATTGGCGATGGCTGCCTTGATTTTTGGTATAGACGAAGCGGAAGGCTACCGCATCATGGCAACGGATCATGTGACGAAAAAAGATACCCCCTCAGTATGGTTGTCTCGTTTTTTGGTCACGAAACCGATAGAAGACAATTATTTCAACACACGTCATTATATGAATTTGGCGAGTGAATTCATCACAGAAAAAGCGCCTGCGAAATTTGGTTTGGACAAAACTGATACGGTTGATTTGCTCAATCGGTCGGCGTTGTACTTCAAAGAAAATGAGAGTTTTGAAATTGAGGATTTCACAAAAACGCTGTTTCCAGAAGTAGAACAACAAGATGTTTTCAAGGAATTTAAAGAAGAATACACGCAAATATCAGAAGCTCCTTTAGCTGACCAATTCGATATCAGCAAGCAAGCGATGCGAAAATCAAGTAAAGTCTTCAAAAAAGTCATCAAACTCGATGACAATTTTCACATCTATGTACATGGTCGCCGCGAATTGATTCAACGTGGCTTTGATGAAGAAAAAGGACAAACTTTCTATAAAATCTTTTTTGACCAAGAGGAGTAAGTGAAAAGTGGTAAGTGAAAAATGGCAGATAATACTGCACGCATTGATTATGTTGAAAGAATGATAAAACAGCAGATTAGTACAGATTTTCATTTCTTAGAACCTGTATTAAACTGCTGTTAATCAATATTTTATCATATTTAACTAACTCTGAATTAAGTTAATCCAACTTTTGATACTTGAAGAGATTGCTCCCTTGTCTGACCGTTAAGGTTTCTTTTGTCAGTGCTTCAATTTTTGAAATATAATTGTCGCAATTGGTCTTTACTTCCAAAAGCCCACTATCAGAAATGTTGTAAACACCCTGACAAGTCAATGTTGATTTTAGATAGCTTTTATAACTACTATTTTGTTCGAAAACGCGGTTTTCATCACTTGAGGCTTTTTGCCATTGTACAACGTATGTAATTTGGTTTGCCGGCATATTCGCAGGGTCGGTACAAATATGCCCATCGTGCATAGCCACTTCAACGCCTTTTTCAGCGATTTGCCAAGAGCCTACAATAGCCTTTTGGAAATCACTCGTTATTTGAACATCTGATGTGTTATCTGTTTTTGTACAGCTTGTTACGGTCATTGTGGTTGAAAATGCCACCATTGCTAAGAAAAGGAGATTGTTTGTCATGATTCGGAATTTTAGATTGTTTTTAAATCGTTTTTTTAATTCATCAATAACTAATGGGACAAAAGTGAAAGGCTTCAGATAAAATCAATAGGACTTTTCTTGCATGAATAGGAATAATCATGCATTTAGGAAAAAAAAAACGTGAGCTGTCTTCAAAACAGCTCACGTTTAAGCCAATAACAATAATATTGGAAATAAATTATAAAAATTTTAAACAGTATTTTGCTCACGCCAAGCTTGTGGTGTCACGCCAAACTCATGCTTAAAAACACGGATAAAATAAGCAGGGTCATTAAAACCGCTGTCGTAAGCAATGGCATTGATACTGTATCCTGAATTTTTAAGCAATTCTTTAGCTTTAGCCAATCGAATATACCGAATAAAATTGATTGTCGTCAATCCCGTCAATGCCAACAGTTTTCGGTGGACTTGCGAAGGACTTAAAGCTATTATGTGGCTTAGTTTTTCGACATCAAAGTCAACATCCATCAAATGGCTTTCAATCGTTTTTCTAACTTTTATGACGAAGGCGTTTTCCAAATTGATGCTGTCCGCAACTTTTGAAGGTGTCATTGACACCCCCTCAGTGCCCCCTACCCCCAAAGGGGGTATCTGCGCAGCGTTTGTATTTATGACTGTTGATAGGTAATGTTGTTGCAATTGTTGGCGCAATTCAAGCAGTTTTTTGATGCGCACCAACAGTTCTTCTTTGTTAAAAGGCTTCATCAAATAAGCATCTGCACCACGTTCTAACCCTTCCAACTTACTGTCAATATCTGCTTTGGCAGTGAGCATGATGATAGGAATGTGGCTGGTGCGTTCATCGCTTTTGAGGGTTTTACAGACTTCAAAACCGTCTTTAAAAGGCATCATGACATCCAGAATAATCAAGTCAGGTGTCGTCTCAAAAGCGATTTCTTCACATTCTTGTCCATTTTTGGCGACTTCAAGCTGGTAATCCGCTGCCAAACACGAAGCAATATATGCCCTCACATCTGCATTGTCATCAGCAATCAGTACAATAGGTTTTTCATCAGCGTGATTTTGATTGAAAACAAGCAGTTGAGGCTCATTGGATGAAACAAGATTTTCTATTTCCTGCTTAGCTATCCGCAACGGTTCTTTAAGTTCATGGACTTCTTTAATTTCTGCTAATTGTCGGATGGGTAGCCTCACCTCAAATTCTGCCCCTTTACCTATTTGACTTTTGACAGAAATAGTGCCTTCCATGAGTTTTACCAACTCACGCGTTAAAGCCAAGCCAATACCTGTACCTTCTCCTTCCCGCGTATGCGTATCGTCCGCTTGATAGAAGCGATCAAAAATGAAAGGCAGAGACCCCTCAGTAATACCGATGCCTGTATCCTTAATTTTAAGTACAAACACCCTGTTTTGAGTCAAAACTATGGGTTCTTGTAAATGCACCGATACATAAATATTGCCGCCTGTCGGTGTGAATTTGATGGCATTTGATATAAGATTGAAGACCACTTGCTGCAATCGGGTTTCATCATAATCCATTGTGAGCGATTCAAAATCGGTGAGAAAGTGAATCTGAACGCCTTTGTTTTCTGCGAGAGAGTGAAAACTTTCGACAAGGTATTTTAAGAAATTGACCACATCGCCTTGTTGATAATGCAACGCCAATTTTCCACTTTCCAATTTGCTAAGGTCAAGCATTTGATTGACAAGGTTTAGCAAGTTTTGCCCATTGCGTATGATCATTTTAAAAGCCTCTTGCACTTGTTCTTTGGGCTTATCGAATGCTTCTCGCGCCATACCGAGAATAACGGTCAACGGCGTGCGGAACTCATGAGTGATATTGGTGTATAGTTTGGTTTTGACTGCGTCCATTTCTTTTAAGCGAAGGGCTTCTGCTTGTTCTAAATGGCGATTGAGTTGAAACCGATAAAAGAAAACAATACTGCCACCAATCAGCGCAATATAAAACATATATGCCCACCACGTTCGCCACCACGGCGGGAGGATAACGATTTCTAAGGTATCTCCATGCATATTCCAAACGTCATCATTATTTGAAGCAATGACCCGAAAAGTGTAGCGACCAAAAGGGATATTGGTGTATTTGGCAACGGGGGCAGTGGCAGGCGTACTAATCCAGTCATTATCGTATCCTTCTAACTTGTATTTGTACTGATTTTTCTGCGGAGAGTCATAATTTAAAGCGGCAAATTCAATGGAGAAATCGTTTTGGGCATGTTTTAAAGTAATAGATTCGGTAAAATGAATATGCTGTTTTAAAGGAGTTTCCCAAGAAAAAGTATCTTGAGGCGACCCTGCCACTGGTACTTCCACCTCTCCGATTTTAAGTCCAGTAATACTGACAGGAGGGATTACCAAATTTTCTTTAATGTCATCGGGATGAAAAATGGTAAAGCCCTTGGTCGAAGCAAAAATCAATTCTCCACGACGGGTTTTTAAAACATATGGAACCAAAGCCATATAATTACTGGCAAGTCCATCCGTCACATCATAACGCTTCATCGTTTTTTCCTCGGGATTAAACTTGTAGAGTCCATTGACTGTACCTATCCATATCTGATCCTTATCATCAATAACTAATGAACTTCTTCTGTAATCCCGAGGGATTTTGATAATCAAGGTATCTGAAAATATTTTTGTGGCGGGGTTGTATTTGATAAGTGTATCGCCCTGTCTGCCCAATAATATCCAAAAATTCCCTTTGCTGTCATCTCTAATTATCCCAAAGTTCCCATCAATGCAATCGGTAAGCTCTTTAGTTGCGAAATTGTACTTACAAAAACCTTTAGAAGACCCGACCCAGAAATTCCCTTTCCTATCTGAAGTCAAATCATACAAATCGGGCAAGGTAAGTTCAAAAGATTCTGTTTTACGATTGTATTTATGCGCGCCTTTTTCGTTGGTCAACCACACTTCTCCATCCTTGTCAAGCCCTAATACCCCATTGACTGGGTAATGTTTGAATTGCCTTCTTTTATAGTCAAAACGGTCAATAGCATCATTGGGTCGTATCATTATCCAAACCATTCCAGCCTTATCTTCTACAACTATACCGACCAAATTACCACTGAGACTATTGGGATTGAGAGGGTCATGCCTAAAATGCTCAAATGTATTGCGTTTTCTATTCCAAAGGCTCAACCCTTCATGTTCTGTGGTGAACCAAATATTTCCATCAGGTCTTTCAAAAAAATAATGAATATAGGCATCATTCAAACCTTCAGGGTCATCAGAACGATCTATATAGTTTCTAAAATTTTTAGTTGAGTGTCCGACATAACTGATACCCTTGACAAAATGGATAATCCAAATACCGTAATCTTTATCTTTGAACAGTGAGAAAGGAGTGGATGTAATGGCATCGGGGTTACGAGAATCGGATTGATAACGATGGAATTGTTTGGTTGATGGGTCAAAAATAACCAATCCGCCATTATCATTAGCTATCCATATTCGTTCATAGTAATCTTCGACAATATCTATTGCTGTGTTAATGACCAGACTATTGGTGTTTTGAGGATTATTCTTATACTGGGTAAGCAGTTTGGTATTTTTATCAAAGTGGTATAAACCTTGGAAATAAGTACCAATCCACAAGTTGCCTGATTTATCTTGGATTACCCTCGTGATGACATCCTCGATTTTTTGTTTTTCTCCTTTTAAATTTTGGAAGGGAATAAAAATATTGTTTCTTGAATCAACGCACTTGACCCCCTCAGTCAAAACCTCCCAAAGTTGACCTTCTTTGTCTTCAAACAACCAACCTTTATGGGTTTTAGGGTCGAAAGGAATGGCAATAAATTTTTTTGTTTCCCAATCAAATCGCTTGAATCCGTCATCAGTGCTTACCCAAAGCCTTTTTTTGCTATCCTCAAACATACATCGTGTAAAGTCTCTGGAAGAAGTAAATCTGCCTATTCCAGCATTGCCCAATGAATAAATCGTTACAATATCCGTTTTCCTGTCCAAATGATACATTTTACGGAAATCCACATAAGCCCATATATTGCCAAAATGGTCTTCTGTTATAGCCGTTACCATCATATCCGCATAAGGCTTTTCCTTGCTTTTAGGATATACAACTTTTAATTTATATTCTTTCAGGCTGTACCCATCATAGTATTTAAAGCCGTCGAGATCCCCAATCCAGATAAGCCCACGACTATCATGAAAAAAACATCTGGCATTTCTTTCTTTGGACAAAACAGAGGCAACATCTTCGGAGAGGTTTTTAAATCGGATAAATGGTTTTTCGCTCCCAGATTGGGCGATTGTCCTACTATAGGTGAGTAGTAATAAGGTGATGAGTAGAATGTTTTTCATTGGTATCTGTTTTCCTGATTTTTATCACTAAATAACAAACAATCGACGATTGTCAAGTTATAACTATCTCAATTAATGGCGTTAACAATTGTGCAAAATTGCGAATCATTCCTGATATCTGCTTAGATTTATAGCGGATTAATAGAATTAATATTGCATTTACGTGAAAATATCTCCCAAACGACCAAGAGTTATAAGTGAAAAATGGCGCGTTCCTACCCCCTCAGTAGAAACGCGCCATTTTTCACTTATAACTTATAACTTAATCACTCTTTCTTATCTCGATTCTTATTTTTGAAGAACCGACGTTCATTTTTTTTGCCTTGTCCATCTTGTATCGGTGGTGGACTGTCATTACCACTTTGTGGCGGACGTGGCGGCTTTACATCATTATTGCGCGGCGGATTATCGTTAGTATTCTGTGGTGGACCCACGCTGGCACAGAATCTTCCTCAAATACACCCACACACCAACAACAAACGACGGCGCTTGATTCGGTTTTTTAACCGAATCGTACTATTCTGTGAGTCTCATCTACGATTAAAATCCATTTGTCGCCCCCTTTTTCAACCCCTTTGATGCCTTGTTTTAGAAAATATAAACCCTGTTTTAGTACCCCCCGCACACTACCCTAACTCGGTATCTGAAAATTTATACCTGAAAAATCTCTAACGAATACTAATACACTGCAAACGCCTCGGAAACTCAATCCAAATTTATATAGTATGATGCTCAACCATACCACCGATAATGGGTAT
>JAYVFS010000031.1:0-5895 GCA_043772905.1 Saprospiraceae bacterium
AGCGCACGTACCTATCTTTGCTTCGCTAAAAGTTGAAAGATGAAAAATTACGCACAACTGACCCTTGCACAAAGATACGAAATACAAATACTTCGTCAATGCGTCCATAATTGGTCAATAACTCCGTCATTTGATTGATAAAATAGTCGTTATAAGCCTCTGTGCCATACATCGGCGCATTGCGATCCCACGGAGAAAGATAGACACCGAAGCCGATGCCGTACTTTTTACAAGCCTCCGACACCTCTTTCATCACATCTCCTTTGCCGTTTTTCCAAGGGCTGCTTTTGACCGAATGTTCCGTGTATTGGCTTTGCCACAAGCAAAAACCATCGTGGTGTTTAGCTGTCAAAATGACTTGTTTGATGCCCGCTTTTTTGCATGTACTGACCCATTGTTCGGCATCTAATTCCGTGGGATTGAATATTTTAGGGTCTTCCGTGCCTTGTCCCCATTCTCGATTAGTGTAGGTATTAATCCCAAAATGAAAGAATGCGGTCAACTCCAATTCCTGCCACCGCAGCTGTCGTACTGAGGGGGTGACATTTGCCGCTTTTTTGATGATGTCTTTCGGGCTGTCGGTTGGCAAAATAGGTGTGTAGTTTTGAGCATATGACTGTGTTACACAGCTCAAAACTGCAAAATGAAGTGTTAGACAAAGTAAAAATATTTTTTTCATCTTTTATTATTTGTAACAATTTAGGACTGACACGAATTACACAAATTGCACGAATTGATTTTTCTAATTTCATTATGATTCACATAGCCAATGCCATAATATGCGTTCATTTTAATTCGTGTAATTTGTGAAATTGGTGTCCGTTTTTTACAAACCACCCACAACCTGATACGTCCAAGCATAGGGGTAAGGCACGGTATTCGGATTCACTTGTGGCGCAAAAATGGTCAAAGTATTGTTTTTATGGGTAAATTTCACATCGCCTTTAAAACCTAATAAATTGACTTTCAAAGGTTTAGCCACGTTTTGAATCGTGATAACATCTGCCCATTTACGGGTTATAGCAAATAAGTCTTTATTTTTTTTAGTAAAAAACAAGGACGTTCCTTTTGTATAGGCAGGTGCTTTCTCCCACTTACGAGTGCCATAAATGCCTTCGCGATTGACCTTTAACCAACCGCCCATATCGCTCAATCGTTGCTGCATGATGACAGGAATGCGTCCGTCGGCAGTGGGTCCTATATTCAATAAAAGGTTGCCGCCTCTTGCGACAATTTCGATAAGTTGATGCACCAATTCCTCGCTTGTTCGATAGACTTCCAAGTTCTCATTTCGGTTCTAACCAAACGATTCGCCCATGCCGCGGCACTCTTCCCACGGTCTTTTATCCCCCCCCCTATCAGAGCTGCCTTGACCATATTCCGATGTTTTAAAACTGCCATGTTTGCCTTTGGTATCGTTGCCCCAACGGTCATTGACGACAATGCTGTTTTTTACCGCCGATTCGTTGAACAACCACGCCAAATACTCCTCGCTTCGCCATGTTTTTGCAGGGTAATCCCACTCGCCATCCGTCCACAAAACATCGGGTTGATAGCGCGTCACCAAGTCCTTCATTTGCGGCAACATACGTTCATCCACGTATTGCTTGACGTCGGTTTTATAAGTTGGATTAAACCATTCATATAACGAGTAATAAAAACCCATTTTCAGATTTTTAGCCTTCACCGCTTTCGACAAATCACCTGCCAAACCTCTATGCGGGCCGACATCTACGGCATTCCAATTCCACGACTGCGGGCTTTGCCACATCGTAAATCCTTCGTGGTGTTTAGACGTTAAAACAACGTATTTCAGTCCTGCTTTTTCAAATATATTTGCCCAATCATCGGGATTAAACAGTTCCGCTTTGAAGTCTTGCACAAAGTCTTGATAACTCCTATCGCCATAGTTTTTTTTATGAAAAGCGACAAATTCAGGGTGAATTTTAAGTTTTGTCGCCGTCAAACGCTGCCAATACCACTCGGCATAACCACTGCCAAAACCATCGGCATTGGAGTTTGTCGCCCACGACGGTACGGAATACACGCCCCAATGTATGAACACGCCAAACTTCGCATCTTCAAACCAAGCAGGGGTTTGGCGTTTGTCAAGGCTTGCCCAATTTGCTTCATATTGGGCTTGAATCGTTGTAAAAAGGCTTAATTGTAAAGCCAAACAGAGATAAAAAAAGACATTTTTTTTCATTATTGGTGATTGATTTTTGACCTTAGATTAAGAGTAAACAATAAGATATTTTGATTTAACACATAGCCACATAGTTCACATAGTTTTTATTGTAAAAATTTGATTATCAGACAATTGTATATAGTTCTATGTGACCTATGCGGCTATGTGTTAAAACAAAATGTCCATGTTACTTTCTTATTCTTTAATATTTTTCACAGTAAACTTAGGCGCAATAAACTCCCACTCTTTAATATGTGCCGATTGATGTTCCCGTTTCTGAATCACCTCTAATTGCTTGACAATTTCTGGATTTTGAGCCGCCACATCCGTCGTTTCATTTCTATCTGTTTTCAGATTAAACAACTGCCACGCCGCTTTTGGATTCTTCCGAACATCAGTTCTGACACCTTTCCAATCGCCTATGCGAATAGCCACTTGTCCGCCTTTTTCTGGAAATTCAAAAAAAATAAAATCATGCTTTTTCTGTTGACGACTATTACCCAAAAGTTCTTGTAAAAATGAAATACCATCCGTATTTGCCACCTTTTGCTGCGTCAATTCAGCTAATGTTGCCATCAAATCATACTGCACAGAAATAAGGTCACTCGTCGTTCCAGCCCGTATTTTTCCTGGCCAACGAGCGATAAAGGGTATTCTGATGCCCCCTTCATAGACATCTTGCTTCCGTCCACGCAAGCCACCTGTACTATTAAAAAACTCGGCATTGACCCCGCCAACATCAAAAGTTACCCCATTATCGCTTGAAAATAGGATAATCGTGTTCTCGTCCAAACCCATTTTTTTAATTTTATCCATGATGATACCGACCTGTGCATCCAAATAAGTAATCATAGCCGCGTAGGTACTGAGGGGGTACTTTGATGCCGCATAACCCTTCTGACCATAGTAAGGTTTTTCATCAAATTGACCAATGTATTGCTGAATAGCCGCATCCGGTGCTTGCAGCGAGACATGCGGAATCGTATAAGGTAAGTAGAGAAAAAAAGGCTTTTCCTTGTTTTTTGTTATAAAATTCAAGGCTTTTTCCGTCAATTTCGTTGGTGCATAGTCTTTTCCTTTGAAATATTCAAAGTCCGCATCTGTTGCTTTTTGAGGGTCTAAAGGCTTGTGAACGTAAATAAAAGAGTTGCGCAAAGAATCCCATTTGTCGTTTTCCCAAAGGTGTGTTGGGTAATAATTATGCGCTTGCTTTTGGTCTAAATAGCCGTAATAATAGTCAAACCCTTGATTCAAAGGCGTGCCTGTTGTGCCGTTCATGCCCATACCCCATTTGCCACACAATGCCGTTGTGTAACCTGCTTTTTTCAACATTTTTGGCAGCGTAAAAGTCTCATTTGGCAACGGCATTTGCCCGCCTTCGTTCTCATCTTCAAAGCCACCGAGTTCATAATTCCCTCTGATATAGGAATGTCCGCCATGTTTCCCCGTCATCAACATACACCTCGAAGGCGCACACACAGGCGCACTCGCATAGTGCTGTGTGAATCGCATACCCTCCTTCGCCATGCGGTCGAGGTTAGGCGTTTTGATTTTTTGTTGCCCATAACAACCTAATTCTGCATAACCCAAATCATCGGCGTAGATGTAGATGATGTTCGGTTTTTGCACTTTTTTAGGGCTGTTTTGACCCCAAAGCGTCGTGAAATGGCTCAATAGAAATAGGAAGAAAAGTCGTTTTTTCATTGTTGAAATAGTTGAATTTTAAAAATATACTGAGGGGTATCACCGCACCACCACCTCATCTACAAAAACCCACGAACCACCACCCGCCGACGGATGCCAATTAAAAAGCTTCTGCGTACCCACAACCGCAAATTTCACATAGCGGCAAGTGCCTATATTTTGTTCAAAATTGAAATTATGGGTAACGCTTTCTTTCTTCTGGTCGCCTTCAATGGTTTGCGTTTGAAGCGTTCGATAATTCGCGCCATCTTCTGAAACCGAGCAAGTGACAGATTTTGGATGTAAAATCCAGCTCTTAGGGTCATAAAGCGTTGAAATACTGATATTTTTAGGCTGTTTTGACGTTTCGAGGTCGAGTACCAATTCGAAATCCTTTGCTTACCAACCGAGCCAATGGACTTTATAATCATTTGCACCTTGAACACCATTGGTCAAAATCGTTAAATCGGCATGGCTGTATTGAGGTTCAGGCATGGGATTGCTGGTTATTTTTTTTCGAAAAGCCAAATTGCCCTCCACTTGCACCGTGATAAAACGCTTTGTAGATTGGTAATATTCATCAGGTGTCAGACCCGCTTCATTGATGTTTTTTACCTTGTTTTGCTTGCAAACAGCGTAAAAATCTTCCATTAATTGCGCCATTTCAGGTTTTAAAAGAAATTTTTCTTTGTCTTCTTGATAAAAACCACGTGCGCTAAACATCTCACTTTTGCCAATTTCCATCATCGCATACTGAATCGGCAAACGGCAGACTTTTACACGCTGCAATACTGAGGGGTCATTTTTCACAGCGTTTTCGGCTGCGTCAAACCATTGATTGTATTTTGCCATGTTTTCCGCCGACAAAAACGTTTTCGCATGACCCACAGGATGCCCATAAATGTCCAACCACTCCCCTGTTTTTTTGATTTCAGTAGTCATTTGGTCAATATATTTTTGAATAAAAACACCGCCCGCACCGTAGTAACCTTGCACAAAATCAGTCATAACAGAATCAATTTTCACATCGGGATTCCACAACAAACGGGCAATCATATAGGCTTTTAGCTCCGAAAATTCATGTCCAATACCTGCATTTGTCTGTTGAAAATGAGCATTTGCACTGTTTTTTGTAAAAAACTGAACATTCGGTTGCAACGTGTGCAAGTTTGGAAAGGGCGAAATGTGGTGCGAAAAATTGACCGTATAATCCCATAAATAAATATTTTTACTGATTTTACCCCAATCCGTAATGTCTTTCAAAAACGATTGACTGCGGGGGTCTTCTTCAATCGCTTTACTGCGATTCAGCTCAATCGTGCACAACATAATTTGCACATTGTCCGCAGGTTTAACGTGTTTAGGTGCTTGACGCGAGTATTGATACGCCAACGTTGAGATGATTTTATCTGGAAATTCTGCCGCTACCCTATTCACAAAATGGATAATCGGACCCGCCGCAGAGCCTTCATCAGCCGTTATTTTAGCACATTTATGGCATTGACAATAAGAAAAATTATCGCCTTGACTGACTGACCACAGCTTTTGTTCGGGCTGTTTTGCCATTTCGGCTTGAAGTTTTTTGATGGTCAAATCATAGACATCGGGATTGGTCAAACACAATTGGTCTTTGAGGCGCTTGCCTTGCATCATCGAAAAATATTCGGGAAGCGGCTCAAAATACGTTTCCCACGGCACAAGGCGGTTAAAAGTATGCACATAATAGCCTTTTGCAAACTCCTCAACATGGTTGTTCAGCCGTTGCCAATCGCGGTAGTTGGCGTTTTCTTGCGTCAAAGTGCCGTTGACGATGCGGATAGTGTTCGCAGGTTTGTCCATTTCAAGCATAACAGGCAAGGCGAGCGTTTTATGTGGGGGCATAACTTCAACATTAGGGGCATACATTCGGCAGCCAAAATACTTTTCAAGCAGATGCACAACGCCATAAATTGACCCTTTTTTGCCGCCACTCATAAGGATAATATTGTCGGGTTGAACTGAAATCAAAAATGCATCATCACCAT
>JAYVFS010000032.1:0-5873 GCA_043772905.1 Saprospiraceae bacterium
GTCGGAATTCTTTGATTATCAATTCTTTGCATTTTTTTATATCCTTTCTCGCAAAGATAATCAATTAATTATCAATTAGTTATTTCGCTATCACTTCAAGTAAAATACCGTTTGTTAGTATTTTACTTTTGATAATATTTTTTAACCATCGTTTTGACATTCTCAAAAGCGCCATCCACATCTTCTGAAACCTTAAATCTAAGAATTAAGAAAACATATAAAACAGTGACTATCAAACCTTTAATCAATATATTCACAAAAGCATTGCCTATTTTCGGGAAGAAATCGAAATATACTGAGGGGGTCAAAAAAGCCATAAGCCAAGCGAATACGCCAAAGGCAACTACCCACAACATACGTACATCTAAGGGATGTATATTCATTTTTCTTTTGATAAAAAACAAACGCCATACGTTGACAAGAGATATTGAAATAAGCGTTGCCAAAGCCGAACCTTCTATGCCAATGATGGGAATGAGTACCAAATTCAATACAATATTCAAAACTGCCATCGTTACAAAAGAGCGAAAATTGAAGCGATAATGCTCTGAAAATGTGATGATTTCTGCATTCGTTCCTGTCGCCATATCTGCTAAACGTGACAAACCGAGAATCAAAATAACCCATTTACCTGTCCTGTATGACTCACCGTTTTTTATCATCAAATCGAACAATGAATCGGCACATGCCCAAACGCCTGCCAATAGAAAAACGCCTGAAATGACTTGAAGCAAAGCTGTTTTGCGATAAATTTCAGCGATATGTGTCCAGTTTTTTTCCGCAATAGAGTTCGCTATCAAAGGTTGTGCAATACCTGACAAGGCTTTGCGCGGCACATCAATTGCTTCTGCTATCATCGCACCGAAGCCGAAAATGGCTAATTGCTCATATCCGAGCATGGGTGCAATGAACAATTTGTCCGCTTGTTGTGCAAATACGCTGCCCATGACGATGAAGAAGTTGAAACTTGAAAACCGCAACATGTCAAAAGCATGTTTTTTCATCAAAGCACTCCCCCTCAGTATAGACGACTGAAAACTATCTTTTCTAAGAAAATAGACGTACCCGACTATACCCGCAAGCATCAAAAAGAACGTAAAAGCTAAACCTTTAAACACTTGTGCAAAGCCAATAACCCCAAAGAAATAGAGCAAAACGAGTGTCGGTTGTGCGACTTTTGGCAAAAGATTTTGAAAAATGGAAGGCACAACGATACGGCTTTGATTGGCAGCAAAGGAAATAAACAACGTTAACAATGCGACAAGCACCGTAAAAATTAAGATAAAATGAACAGAACCAAGAAACTGTTCGCTGTCTTTTTCAAATAAAGCAGCTATGTTGTATCTAAAAAGATAAATCAATCCGACGAAAAAAAGGCTTGAAATAAAGGTAAAAATGGTCAAAAGTGGTAGAAAACCATTGTCTTTTCCATCTTCTGTCTTGAAAAGCGGATAAAAACGGGTGGCAGTCATACTCGATGCAAAGGATGCAAACGGCGCAAAAAAAGCAGCGGTACTAATCGCAAACTGAATGATGCCCATATCCGTTTTGTCAATGAGCGTATAAATAAAAATAGAGCTGATGGCACCGATGCCCACGCCGAGGTAACTAACAAGACTGTTTTTTATGCTTTGACGTTTGATGATGCCCATAATATTGTGAGTACAAAGACAATAGATGTTAAGATAAAACCTTGATTAATCAATGACCAAAGCCTGTTGTGTCGTATAAGCTGCAAAGATTTGTTTCAGAATGTCCTGAATATCAAAACGTTGCTGCCAATTTGGATAGTGATTTTTAAATTTAGATGTATCAGAAATGTACCAAATATGGTCGCCAATGCGGTTGTTTTCAGTATATGAAAAATCAAAACGATTGCCTGTAATCGTTTCACTCAATTTTATCGCTTCCAACATCGAGCAATTTGAAAATCTGCCGCCACCTGCATTATACACTTCTGCAATACGTGGATTTTGATAAAATACGTCAAACATCATTATCAAATCATAGCTGTGAATGTTGTCTCGCACTTGTTTGCCCTTGTAACCAAATATGGTATAATGCTTTTTTTGAATGGCACATTTCATCAAATAGCTTAAAAATCCATGCAATTCTGCACCTGCGTGATTGGGGCCCGTCAAACAACCACCTCGAAAAATGCCTGTTTTTATGCCAAAATAACGACCATACTCTTGAACTAAAATGTCCGCAGCGACTTTTGATGCGCCAAAAATGGAATGTTTGGATTGGTCAATAGACATCGTTTCGTCTATGCCATGCTTGAAAAACGGATGTATTTCGGCAATTTCCCAACGATTTTCTAATTCAACAAGCGGTAAGGCGTTCGGCGTGTCGCCATAAACTTTATTTGTCGAAGTGAAAATGAAGACGGCTTCGGGGGCAAACTGTCGGGTTGCCTCCAACATATTCAGCGTGCCGTTTGCATTGATGGTAAAGTCGGTGAATGGTTCGCGCGCTGCCCAATCGTGGCTCGGTTGCGCTGCAGTGTGAATGACCAACTGAATGTCTGCACCATATTCGTTAAAAATATCAAAAATGGCTTTTTGGTCTCTAATATCTATGTTTCGATGAATAAAATTCGGAAAATCGGCTGCTAATTTGACGGTTGATGCCAAAGTTGAAGCATCGTCACCAAAAAAATAACGGCGTTGGTCGTTGTCAATGCCAACGATATAGTCGAATTTTTCGGCAAAATATTTGACCGATTGCGACCCAATTAAGCCGCCTGAACCTGTGATAATGGCTACTTTCATATTGTTTTAAATTGTCTCTATCTCTAAACGGTTGTAAATACTGAGGGGTCTAAATTTTTCTGAATTTTTCAACGCATTTGCCTGTAAATGTGCCCAATATTCAGGATTTTCGATTATTTTTTTCAAAATCGAAGCAATTTCGTCATAACTTTTGAACGTCAAAACAGACGATTTCAAGGCATTGTCGGCAGTATATCCCCTTGGTAAAAGTCCAACTTTTGCCGCTTTTATCATGGTGAAAATCAAACCCGATTCCTTTGACTTGCCATAAGCAGCATTAGCCCCTTGTTTGATGTGCATATTGCCTAAAATGAGGTCGGCTTGGACTAAGTTTTCATCAAATTCTTCTAAGCCGACAGAGTGTTTATCATAAATGTGCAGTGCATAACCTTTTGAAATCCAATCGTTTGCCTCATCTCGAATCTGTTCACCGCCTTCACTTGGAGAAATACCTCCGAGAAAATCAAATTCGATATTGTCTTTAAAAAAATTGTCTTTATCAGTTGCTAAAAGCTGAAAAATAGACGCATAATCACGTCTTATACTCGACACAAAGCCTGGCAAACAAACCCTTAAACGTGGATTATTATTTTCTTTTTTCTTTGCCAAAACGTTACCATCAAAGACAGAAAAAGGCACGACCTCAACTTTTTCTTTACCAACAAATTTTGCCAATTCATTGCCCACAGATTCTGTCAAAGTAACGAATTTACCACCTGATGATTTTACTTTTTGTATGATTTTAGGATTGATAAAAGCATAATAAAAATACACTTTAAAATGATATGTAAAATCTTTAAAACTCTTTAGTTGGAAAAATACATTACGTATTTTGTCACTTAAAGATTGTTGAAACCAAAAATCAACATTATGAATCACATAATAAATTGGGCAACTAAAATTCGTTTTTTCAAAGGCTTGCATGAGGTAAAACGGCTCTTTTGTATAGGCTTCAAGCGTTACGGCATAGATTTTATCGAAGCCCACGATCTGATTAAACGCATTTTCGACCCCCTTCCCGAAAGAATCGGGATTTCGTACCTCAACAGTAAAAAGCATCTTTTTTATCTGAATTCTGTTATTTTCCAAATGTTTTAAGGCATTATAGCCTTTTTCATTTGTAAAAATCACTACCTCATTCTCTGGAACAGCCGTATAAATCAAGGCTATACTTTCAACATAAGTATAATGCCCATGTGGGGCTATTTCTAAAATGGCTATTTTCATTTAAGCAAAGTTGAGTTGACATAAATAGCGTCCCAATCCAGTAATTTACCTTCGTCTCTCAAGTTGGGCAATAGGTCAAACAGTTGAAAATTTCGTTGACGTAAATAGGCGTCAATTTCAAAATAGGTCGGTCCACCGCGATATCCATCATGGTTATTGATTTCTAAAACAATGACTTTTGTACGTATAAGGGTGTTTTCTGCACCTTTTAAGACCTCCATTTCAAAACCTTGAACGTCCATTTTTATGATGTCAACAGATTTATTAGCGGGTAAAGCGGCATCTAAAGTCGTTATTTCGATGGTTTCTTTGCGTTGCGTCTTCAACATATCGCCATACACGCCACCGATATTTGAATCCATTTCAAGCAAAGATGAAGCCGTGATACGTTCTGAAATATTAATTTCAGTTGTCCCAATTTGACTACCTACGGCTTTATTGATGAGTTGCCAACGATTCGTCCGAGCTGCGGCTTTTTCAATTTCTTGAAAATTCGTTTTGATGGGCTCAAAAACAAAAATATCCTGATTCGGAAAATGTTTTGAAAACAAGGTTGCCGTTGTCGCTGTGCCACCACCTACATCCGCAATCACAGCCCCCCCCTCCCGATTTTCTCGGGATGTTCCATCAATATTGAACCGATTTTGAGCCAACCAAATGGCATTTTCGATGTGTTGATAAGCAAAAACCGATTGGCTGACTGCTTGGATTTCTGTACGCAAGGGTTTGTCAACCAGATAGTAGATGTTGTGGCGGCTTAGTTTGAGAAACCAAGCAACGATATCAAGCCCTTTTTTTAATAAAATAGAATGAATTTTCACGCTTTTAATTTTTAGGAAAACAGAACCATTGTGCCTCATCGTATTGTTCAAATTGATAATCGAATTGACTTAAAAATTGTAATAAGTCAAAAACCGAGTAACCAAAACGTTTGCACCACTGCTCATTACATTCCATGATAATTTTAGGCTTATGTGTTTTAAGTAACTCTGTTGCCCCTTTAAAACATAAAAACTCTGCGCCTTCGATGTCAATTTTGATAAAATCAACCTTTTGAATACCATTGATTTTCAAATAGTTATCCAATGTTTTTAAAGGTACTTCTTCCCCTTGTGCGTTATTGGGGTCAACGAAGTTAAGCGCATCATTATCGGCTTTACCCATAAAAATAGACCCCTCCGTATCACCTAACGCCAATTGTTCAATTTTAACATTAGAACAACTGTTCAACGCTAAATTCTCTTTACAAGCCTCGAAAGTATTTCGGCTTGGTTCAAAAGAAATCACTTTACCCTCTTTTCCAACAAGTTTAGAGCCCAAAATAGAGAACAAACCAATGTTTGCACCAATGTCTAATATTGTATCATTCGGGCGAACTTGGTCCGTAAATTTTTTCAATGTCTCGTATTCAAAACCTTTTTTATCACTGACAAGTGGCTCGTTGATATACAACAATTCAGTAATGACACCAAAATGATTGAAGTTGAAAATTTGGTTTTCAAAGACACGAATGGCATATTTTTTTTTCAAACCCAATCGCCAAATCACACGACGACATTCAACAAGGAGATTGAAAAAGTAGATTTTGCTATGATAAGCAATATTTTTGAGCATTATTGACCGATTTTTTTCGCAAAGTTAGTTTTTTATGAAAGACTACCTTATTTGAGTCCTCTTTTTGATACGAAAAAAATGCCTACATGTTAAAACAAGTAGGCATTTTTAAGGTATAATTCAAAATTTAATTCGGGCAAGTAATCGCTGTTCTTATCATCGTTCCTGTATTATCAATCGTAACACGCCAACAATTCCCATTAGGTGATTTTAAAATAATACCTTTTGTTGCATCATTGACATAAACATCCCCATTTG
>JAYVFS010000033.1:0-18729 GCA_043772905.1 Saprospiraceae bacterium
GATGAATACATCAATTATGGCGGCTTTCCAGAAGTTGTTTTGACAGATAAAATCAGTGATAAAACGGATTTAATTCAAGAGATTTTGAGTTCTTACATCAATTTAGATATTGCTTCCATATCAGATTTTAAAAAATCAAGTGATTGTTATAAACTTATAAAATTATTGGCAGTAAGGATTGGGACAAAATTAGATATATCGAAATTGACCAATTTCACAAGCCTTTCAAGGGCAGCAGTTGAGAATTATTTGGAACTTTTTGAACAATCTTATTTGATACGCACCATTCCAGTTACCTCAAATAGCCCTGATCGTGAAATTGTAAAAGCTAAAAAAATCTACTTTTTAGATAATGGGATAGCCGCCGTTTCGGCAGAATTAAGTAGCGGTTCTAAGTTTGAAAATGCTGTTTTTAATCAACTCAATCATTATGGCGACATATCTTATTACCAACTCAAAACGGGTAATGAAATTGATTTTATTTTGAATAAAAATACAGCTTTTGAAGTAAAAGAAGCCGCTTATGATAATGATTTGAGAAATTTAAAAAAGTTAGCTAAAAATCTCAATATCGAAAACTGCTTCGTTATTGGCAGACATCCAAACAATCTTTTTGATGGTTTTTTATGGGGCGGATTTATTCAATAAATGAAATCTAAATCCAATATCTGAAATGGATACCCCCTCAGTATTTTTACTTTTTTTATCTAAAATTTAAATGAAATGAAAATCAAACAAACTCTGTTATTGCTCTTTATCTCGCATTTCATATCCGCTCAAAAAGTCATTCAACTCTACGATGGTAAGCCCAAAGGTTCTGAAAATTGGACATGGACGGAGCAAACAAGCGTTAAAAATATCTTCAACACGGAGGTGGTATATAATGTAACGCAACCCACAATTACCGCTTATTTGCCACCCAAAGATTTAGCGACAGGTACGGCGATTGTGATTGCTCCCGGCGGTGCTTTTCACACGTTGAGCATCAATAGCGAAGGCGTAGACGTAGCCAAATGGCTGAATAGCAAAGGTATTGCCGTTTTTGTATTGAAATATCGAGTAGCCCGCAGTTTCACCGATGATCCTGTGAAGGAATTAATGGGGAAAATGGGCAATTTTAAGGCATTAGATATAGAGAATGACACCATCGTTCCGTTGGCAATGGCTGATGGTTTAATCGCCATGAAATATGTGCGCGACCATGCCAAAGAGATGGATATTGACCCTAATAAAATCGGAATTATGGGTTTTTCAGCAGGTGGAACGTTGGCGATGTCAGTCATTTACAATGCTGTTGATGAAAACCGTCCGAATTTTGTTGCACCTATATATGCGTACGAACCTGCTGTTATTGGCTCGACACCCCCCTCAGTAAAAACGCCTATTTTCGTCGCAGTAGCAGGCGATGATCAACTGGGGATGATGCCTATGAGCATCAATATTTATAAAAAATGGTTCGATGCCAAACACCCTGCTGAATTGCATATTTATGAAAAAGGTGGTCATGGCTTTGGAATGAGAAAGCAAAATTTGCCTACCGATACGTGGTATGAACGCTTCGGCGAATGGCTGAAATTGCAAGGCTATTTAAAAAAATTATACCCCAATAAATATGAAAAGCTATATGGCGAAGAGGCTGTTGCCAATAATGCTATCCAAGTATTTGAGCGAATGAAAACGGATTTTGGTTATTTAGCCAAATATAAAGAAGCCAATAAAACAGTAGCCGCTCCCAAACCGAATGAAAATCGGGTTGTCTTCTTAGGCAACTCCATTACTGAGGCGTGGGAACGCGTAGATTCAAATTTTTTTACTCAAAATAATTATATCGGACGAGGCATCAGTGCGCAGACTTCTACCCAATTGTTGCTTCGTTTTCGACAAGATGTTTTGTCTTTAAAACCCAAAGCCGTTGTCCTTCAAATAGGGACAAATGATGTTGCTGAAAATACAGGACCTTATGACCCTGAATTCACCCTCGGCAACATTCAATCAATGGTCGAAATTGCACAAGCCAACGGTTTAAAAGTGATATTGGCATCAGTACTTCCTGCTACAAATTTTGAGTGGCGGCGGTCTGTTGGCAACCGTTCGGACATGATTGTGGACTTGAATAAACGCATCAAAGTCTATGCAGATAAAAACAAAATACCGTTTATTGACTACCATTCTGCTATGAAAAATGATAAAAATGGTATGAATCCCGATTTGGCTGAGGATGGTGTACATCCTACTATGAAGGGTTATAAAATTATGGAAGCATTGTTGGATGAAGCAATTGCTAAAGTATTTTCTAAAAAAGCGCAATCGAAAAAACAATAATTAGAGTAATGTTTTAAGTTTTTTAAAATTACAACTAATTGATTTTCAATAATTTACGTCAAATATTTTAACATAACAGCGATTATTTTTTAAGAAATCGTATCGCGGAACTCCAGTTCCGCACCCATCTAAAGAGCCATTTGAAAGCGGAACTGGAGTTCCGCGTTACATAACTCGAATTATTTTTAAATAAACCGTATCGCGGAACTCCAGTTCCGCACGCATCTAAAAGAGCCATTTGAAAGCGGAACTGGAGTTCCGCGTTACATAGTACCATTATTTTTAGAATCAAGATTATTAGGATTTTTGAGAATTTAATAGGATTTTCCGAGCGCGACATAATCCTATTAAATCCTCTAAAATCCCAGTAATCCTGATTCAAATAAAACCCACCCCCTCAGTATTTTCAATAAAAATTCATTTTGCTTTTTGAAAAATTTAAAAAAACGACTCAAACAAGGAGAAACCCTCACCGGCTGTTGGCTCAATCTCGGTAGCCCTTTAACGGCTGAAATCGTCGGACAAGCAGGTTTTGATTGGGTATTGATTGACCTTGAACATGGCGCGGGGGTTGAAAAAGATGTGCTTTCTCAACTTCAAGCCTTAGAAAGTTCCACATCTGCTGTTTTAGTGAGGGTTGAAAGTGCTGAATCGCCGCGCATATCTCGCATATTGGATATGGGTGCGGAGGGTATTATGTGTCCAAAAGTAGATAATGCACTTGAAGCTAAAAAGGTCATCAATGGCTTGCATTATCCGCCTTTTGGCAATAGAGGCGTTGCAAAAATGGTCAGAGCCACGCAATTTGGTTTAAATTTTAATACCTATTATGATGAATCCAGAGACAATATATTAGGGATTGTTCAGATTGAAACGCTTGAAGCATTGGATAATTTAGATGAAATAGCTGCCGTAGAAGGTGTCGATATTCTCTTCATAGGACCCGCCGACCTCTCAATGGCAATGGGCATTTTCGGGCAATTTGACCACCCTACTTTTACAGATGCCTTGAATAAAATCGTTCAAGCTGCTCAAAAAGCGCATAAAACCATCGGCATATTACTATTCAATCCAGACGATTACGATAAATATCACAACATGGGTATTCGATTCATCGCCTGCGGTTCAGATGCTACTTTTATAGCAGAGGGTGCAAGGAATATGGCTAAAAAACTAAATGAATTTAAAGGAAATTCATTAAAATAACGGTTAAAAAGCGTCAAAATACTGAGGGGGCAGGAGATTAATAGAATTACGAAATCTTAAAGATTTCGCAATTCTTTACCACACGCAATTCATCACTCATCATTTATCATTCATCATTATTTTTAGCCTACTTCTTCTGCCACTTCTAATAATGAGTTATAAAACTCGAAAATGGGCGGAAGACCTGTCTCTGCATTCATATAATCGAGAACGGGTTTCTCTGAAAGTAGCAATTGGGCTTCAATAGAATCATTCATCGTTTCGCTGCCACGGATAACCGCATCGGAATAAATAATTGCCCCTTTTTGCAAATCTGCTAAGTCGTCTGTCCGATAATCCATCATATCCTCTTCTTCAAGATTATTAATCGTTGCTTTTGGACCAAATTCTTCAAAAGTGAATTCTTGTTGCAAAGTATCGTAAAGCGAATAAATGATTTTTGACGATTGGAAAATAGGGTCATTCTTATAAGCTGTACGGATATAAAGCGGTATCAAACTCGTCATCCAACCATGACAGTGAATAATGTCTGGTGCCCAACCGAACTTACGAACCGTTTCAATCGCTCCTTTACAGAAGAAAACAGCACGGTCAATATTGTCGTCAAAGGCTTCACCATCTGAATCTTCAAAAACGGACTTGCGTTTAAAGAACTCGTCATTGTCAAGGAAATAGACCTGAATACGGCTATTGGGCAACGAAGCCACCTTAATAATGAGTGGATAATCATCGTCATTAACGATAATGTTCATACCTGACAGTCTAACAACTTCATGTAATCTATGACGACGTTCGTTGATAGTGCCAAAACGAGGCATTAATATACGAATTTCGCATTTATTGTCATTCAAAAAAAGTGGTAGGCGGTAGGCAAGTTCTGCAATTTCGGAAAGACCCGTATAAGGTTCCATTTCCTGAGAGATAAGAAGAATTTTCTTTTTTACTGGTATCATCGAGCCGTTATGGTTTTGATAAAATAATGTAGAATAGACGTTCTGACGATTTTTATTGGGATGAATCTTAGTTGTTTACCCTTAAAAACGTTATTTTTTTGAACGCATGATTGTTAAAAAATCTTTTTTTAAAATTTTGCTGCAAAGTTACGAATTAATTCCCGATTTATAGCCAAATTTTTGAACTGCAACATTGTTTCCTTTTTAAAAGCATATAAATCAAGGAATTGCAAAAAACAAATATCTTTGCCGTGATAAATGAAACATCAAATGGAAAAGGTGTTTGACCTATAACGATAAGGTCTTTCCGAATCGCCTTTCAAAAGTATATAAAGTACATCAACGCATTTAGTTAATGCCATAGTGGAAATACTTCATCATTTATCAGTCATATTTCATCACTCATATTTTGTCTCAATATCTAAACTATGCTACTTTTTAAACGTGTTTCAGATTTACAAAAATATCTTAACTCCTTAAAAAACAAAGGGTTACACATAGGTTTTGTGCCAACAATGGGCGCATTGCACCGTGGACACATCTCATTGATTGACCGTTCTCGCAACGAATGTGACGTAACGGTTGCCAGTATTTTTGTCAATCCAACGCAGTTTAATAACGTTACCGACTTAGAGAAATACCCTCGAACGGTCGAAAAAGACATAGAAATGCTTGCCGAATCAGGCTGTGAAATTCTTTTTATGCCCGATGTTTCAGCCGTTTATCCCGAAGGAATGGCCCCCTCAGTAAAATTCAATTTTGGTAAGCTCGACCGTGTTTTGGAAGGCATTTTTCGCCCAGGTCATTTTGAAGGCATGGCGCAAGTTGTTCATCGTCTCCTTGAAATCACTCATCCAAACCGCTTGTACATGGGTCAAAAAGATTTCCAACAAGCTGCTATTGTGGGGCGCATGTTGGAATTGATGAAATCTGAAACGGAATTGGTTTCTTGTCCAATACAAAGAGAGCCAGATGGTTTAGCGATGTCAAGCCGCAATGCTCGGATTACGCCCGAAGTCCGTTCAAAAGTGGCTTTAATTTATCAGATATTGGCAGAGGCTGCCGAAAGAGTGGGTGAATACAACCCTGCTGATATCCAACGTTTAGCTTTAACAAAGCTCAAAACGGAACCGCATTTCAAAGTCGAATACTTCGAAATCGTTGATGGACGCACCTTATTACCCATTCAACTTTTTGAAGATACGGATTACGCCGTAGCCCTCGTAGCCGTTTGGGTTGGCGAAGTTCGCTTGATTGATAATATGATTTTGAAACAAACCATCGAAGAAAATGATATAGATACTGAGGGGTCTAAAAATGTAGGCAGCCTAAGATAGGGATTAGTTACTGGTTATTGGTTGATTGGTTATTCGTCTCACGATTTGACTAATAACCAATAACCAGTAACTAATCAACCAATAACCAATCAAGGAAAAGTCTTTAAATTTTTATCGTTAGAGGAATCGAGGAGTTTTTTGGCAACTAAAATTGCTGCCAGAATAAGGGTATAAGTGAACGTTGCAGTCATATTTTTTGATGAAATTTTTTGAATAAAACGGACATTTCTATGTGATGGCTGCTCAAAAGTAAAAAGAATTTTGAATGACCAATAATTTACACGCCTTTTTGGACGATTGTTATCGTAAATTTAACATACCAACCTTTATCGAAAACGATCCAATCGGTATTCCTCATCGTTTTTCTAAATTTCAAGATATTGAAATTACGGCTTTTTGGACAGCAATGTTGGCATGGGGACAACGCAAAACTATCATCAACAGCGCCACCCGTTTATTCGATTTGATGGACAATGCGCCGCATGATTTTATCGTCAATCACCTCGAAAAAGACCGAAAGCGATTCCTCGATTTCAAACACCGTACCTTTCAACCTACGGATACACTCTACTTTCTTGAATATTTACAGCATTTTTATAAAGAAAACGATACTCTGGAGTTCGCTTTTTCAAAACACATCGGTTCAAGTACCCCCTCAGTATCCGAAGCCCTTATTGGTTTCCACAACGAGTTTTTCAGCCTGCCCGTTGCCCCTACTCGTACTAAAAAGCATATTGCAACGCCTACATCAAAAAGTACGTGCAAACGACTGTGCATGTTTCTCCGTTGGATGGTACGGCACGACGAGCAAGGCGTGGACTTCGGCTTGTGGAAAAACATAAAACCTGCCCAACTTTTGATGCCCTTAGATGTCCACGTTGACCGTCAAGCCCGCCGCTTAGGACTTTTGACGAGACCCAAAACAGATTGGCAAGCTGTTTTAGAATTGACAGAAAACCTAAGACAGTTCGACCCAAATGACCCTGTAAAGTATGATTTTGCACTTTTTGGCTTGGGGATTTTAGAAAAAGAGCAAAGTTTGCCGCCTTTTTAAAACAAAATAATTATTTTTTGTTAAAACAAATAAAACAGACATAGCCCATTTTGCCCTAAAAACGTAACTTCGCACCATTAACAGAATTCCTTTCAGAACTCAAAACATGTAACCCAAAACTCGAAATCCATTATGGCAATCCAAATCATCTCCGCGGGCGCAGGCAGTGGTAAAACATATAGATTGACCGCCGATATGGTCAAATTACTGAGGGGTGGCACGCGTGCCTCGGGCATCATCGCTACCACTTTTACCTCAAAAGCTGCCGCTGAATTGCATGAACGTGTCAGTACCAAACTCCTTGAAGAAGGCTTGACGGAACAGGCGAATGACCTTTCAAATGCCCTCATCGGCACAGTGCATGGCTTAGGGGTTAAATTATTGAAACGGTTCGCCTTTGAAGCAGGTGTATCGCCACAAGTTGACATCATGGCGGACGAAGACCAACAGATTTTTTTCAATCTCTCTTTGTCTCAAATTATGACTTATGACAGAGTCAACCGCATGAACGACCTTTGTGATAAACTCGGTATGACCAAAAAAGGCACGTATGATTGGCGTAAAAATGTTCGTGAAATTGTGGATGTGTCTCGTGCCAATGCCTTTTCCTTAGCGGTTTTGGAAGAGAGTAAAATCAAGTCTTTTGAAAGTTTCAAACAGTTCTTAGTCGTTGAAGATTCAAACCAACCTAACTCTCCTCTGGAGTCGGAGGTTGCTGATTCAACCGAAGCGATCCCCCCTCTGGGGTCGGGGGAGGGTGATTACAATACTCATCTTTTAACCCTTTTACAAATCACAATTGACAACCTCGAAGGCAGTCCAGACGAAACAAAAGTAACAAAAGACGGTATTGGCGAACTCAAATTACTTCGCAACGAGCTACGTGCAAGAGGTTCTTTGCATTGGTATAATTGGGTGAAATTGACCAAAATAAAAATGGGTGCTAAAAGCAAATCGCACGTCGAAGACCTCGTTGAATTTTGCAAAACCCACGTTCAATTTCCTGAATTTCAAAAAGATATACGTGATTTTATTTTTACAATTTTTGAAATAGCCGCCGAAGCCATTGCGGAATTTGACCGCTTTAAAAAGCAACGTGCTTTGATTGACTATACCGATATGGAGGTTTTGGTACGTGGACTTTTGGAAGACCCCTCAGTCATTGCCGTCCTGAAAGACGAATTGGATTTGCTGATGGTGGACGAATTTCAAGACACCAGCCCGATTCAACTCGATGTCTTTCTCAAGTTATCAAAAATTGCCAATCATTCGATATGGGTAGGCGACCCAAAACAAAGCATTTATGGTTTCAGAGGCGCAGAACCGCGTTTGATGCAAGCGATTTTAGAACACGTCGGCATCAAAGATGAAGACATTTTGAAAGACTCGTGGCGCAGCCGTCCAGATATTGTTTTTGCGACAAATGCCATTTTTAAAAAAGCATTTCCAGAATTACCGATTGAGCAAATTGCCTTAAATCCTAAACGTCCAGACCTGCCTTCGCAGACAGATGCGCTCATTCATTGGCATTTCCAACTCGACAATGACGGTGATAAACGCAATAAACCTAATGCCGATTGGTTCAATTCCTGCATTGCCGAACAACTGAAAAAGATGCTCGACACAGGCATATATATAATGCCCAAAGGTGAAAAAAGCATCCGTTTGGCACGTGCGGGTGATGTTGCGATTTTTTGTCGTTCCAATAAACAATGCACCGATATGGCTGAAAATCTGCATCGGGCAGGCTTAAAAGCAGCTATTGCACGGACAGGTTTGCTTGAAACGGCGGAAGCGAAATTGGTTTTAGCGGTCTTGCGTTACTTGCTCAATAAACATGATTCGTTGGCGATTGCAGAGATTTTGTTGCTGGCAGAACGGCTTGAATTATCAGAAATTATTGAAGACCGTTTGCATTTTTTGGAAGGCGTTGGAGAAGACACCTATGATTGGAAATGGGCAGTTAATAATGATTTTATTTATAAAATAAATAACCTTAGACGTGACACATTGGAGTTGTCCGCCAATGAAATTTTGAACTTTGTCCTTGAAGAACTTGACCTCCGACGCATCATAGCTGCATGGGGAAACAAAACACAAAGGCTTGAAAATATAGATGTTATACGACAATTATCTTTACAATATGAAAACGCTTGCAATCGCTTACACTCGGCAGCATCGCTCGGCGGCTTCCTTCTTTGGCTCGCAGAAAAGGCAGAAAGAGAAGAAGATACGCAGAGTTCAGGCGAAAATGACGATGCCGTAAATATACTGACTTACCATAAGTCAAAAGGTTTGGAATATCCGATTTGTATCATGGGTAGTCTTGACCAATCGCTTAGAAATGATGTGTTTGGTATCGAAATCGTGTCTGATACTGAGGGGGTCAATTTGGACGATATTTTGAGTGGTCGTTGGTTGCGTTTTTGGGTCAATCCGTATGCTGACCAATTTAGAAATACGACTTTGGAAGAGCGCATCAACGAATCCAATGCCAAAGCCGAAAAAACAAAATCGGTTCTTTCCGAAGAAGCCCGTTTGCTTTATGTTGGCATCACCCGAGCGCGTGACTATCTTGTTTTGCCTACTTATCAAGGTGGCGTGACCAAATGGCTAAACAGGGCTTGGCATAATGGCAAAGAAGAATTTCCGACCATAGAAACAGGCAACGAAACGCCTTTTGAATGGCATGAAAAGTATTTGACTAAGGATTTCAAAGAAGAATGGTATTCAAAAGATTTTGGATTCGCTGAAATGCCTACTGAACAGACCGATTACATGGAGTTGCGACAAGGCAAACGGCAATTCCTCGCCTATAAAATTGACTTAGAAAAAGAGTTTTTCAGCGTTGGAAATGCTTTAAAAGTGGGCGATACTGAGGGGTATGCTTCGGCTTTGCCGCTTAAAGAAGATGCCAACCCTGCTTTGGTTTGCAAGGCATACACCGCTTTTTTGACGGCTTGCGAAGCGCAACCACAGGATTTACAATCTAATTTATCGCTTGCCAAACAGCTTGCAACCCGTTATGAAATTTTAGAAATGCTTGACAATCAATGGTTTGTTCGTCAAGCTAATTCTTTATTTGATTTTTTATATCAAAAATATACTATTGAAAGTCTCAATCGTCGTTATCCAATCCGTGGACACCACAGCGGACGTTTGTACGAAACAGAATTGTCTTTTTTGATTGAAAATAAAGATGGGTCGCTCGTGGTCATTCTATCATCTGACCTAAATGATGTTAAAAAGGTCAAATCAGAAGCTGCCGCTTATGCGATGCGTTTTAGCTTGATTCAAAAGGCTTTGACAACGATTTTTGGAGTCAAACCCATTGTTCATTATGTTCATTTTCCACTACTGGGTGCTTTGGTGATTTTAGAGTAATTTTTTATCAAGAAAACAATTTAACAAAATTAGTTTCAAAAAATAAAAATGTGTTTATTTTTTGAAAAAATGAATAATAAATCTATTTTTAGCGTTAACTTTGCTTATAATAGATTTATTATGCTGATTCAATTCTCTGTCAAAAACTACAAATGCTTTAAAGAAGAAGCATTATTGAGCATGGTCGCTTCAAATTATGACCGCACAACAAGGTGGGAGGACAATATTGTTGAAGTGCCAAAATTTAATCTGAACTTGCTTAGAAGCGTTGTGATTTACGGCGCAAATGCGAGTGGGAAAAGTAAATTAATCGAGGCAATGGGGTTTATGTGCCATCTTATCTTATCGTCTTCAAAGGACATACAGGCAGGTGAGACCATTCACAAAGAACCTTTCAGCTTCCGTTTGAGTACCGAAACGGAACGTGAACCATCTGCTTTTGAGATTAACTTTATTATTGATAATGAACTCTATCGCTACGGTTTTGAAGTTAATCAAAGAGAAATTGTTGCAGAATGGCTTTATCATCGTCCTGCCACGAAGGAAGTGGAATTGTTTTATCGGGATTATCAAGTTTTTGAGGTGCATCCAAAACTTAAACAAGTGAAATTTCTTGTTGACAATGAAATGGTGCGCGATAATGCCCTTTTGCTGTCGGTGGCTTCGCAGTTTAATGATAAAATCGCTGTGAAAGTTCTTAATTGGATTAGATCTGATTTTAATGTGCTGTCGGGTTTAAAAGATATTAAGTACATGCGGCAAACGGTCAATATGTTAGACGATTCCGATTTTAAAGCAGAGATTTTGCAATTTATTAAAGGTGCGGATTTTAATATTCAAGATTTAAGACCTGTAAGATTGGATGTGGAGAATCTTTCATTTGAATTTGGTGAGGAAATAGTGGCATACATGACGAAAAAAATTAAAGAGGAACAAGACGGTTCATCTTCTGATGTATCGGTGTTGCACAAAAAATATGATGCTAATCATGCGCCTGTGGGGGTTGAAAAATTTTCAATGGACAGAGACGAATCGTCGGGAACACGGAAGTATTTTGCTTTTGCTGCGCCTTTGATTTTGACGCTTAAAAATGGCGAAACAGCTGTTATTGACGAGTTAGATGCTAAACTACATCCTAATTTGGTGTGCAAAATTGTTGCGGCGTTTAATTCAAATAAGACAAATCCGAATAATGCACAACTGATTTTTAATACGCATGATACCAATTTATTGACTTCGGGTCTGTTTCGTCGTGACCAAATTTGGTTTACAGAAAAGAATAGATATGGAGCATCTACATTGTATTCTTTGAAGGATTTTAAAACTGAAAATGGGGATAAGGCGCGTATTGGAGAGGACTATGCAGTGAACTATATGCGCGGGAAATATGGTGCAATTCCTTATTTAGGGGATTTTGATGCTTTATTTTTAAACCCAAAAGAAGCTGTTTATGAGCTTGAAAGGTAAACAAATCAAAGGTTTTGAAGCAAAAAGGCAGCATTTAGCAGAGATAAAAGCGGCTAAAAAACGGAAGCGTGGGCAACCAAACTTCGGAGATACCGAACCCTCAAAATCAGAGAAAAAGAGCTTCTTGATTATCTGTGAAGGGCAAAATACAGAACCTGATTATTTTAATCAATTCAAACTTTCGACGGCTGAAATTGTCACGATTGGCTTAGGGGACAACACATTTTCGTTGGTACAGAGGTCAATACAAATCAAAAATACGATGATGCAGCAAGGGAAATCCTTTGATTTTGTTTGGTGTGTTTTCGATGCCGACCCTAAACCCGACAATCCTAAACAGTTGACTAATTTTATCAATGCTATTAATTTTGCCAAGTCAAATGGCATTGAAGTAGCTTATTCAAATCAAGCTTTTGAGTATTGGCTGTTGCTACATTTTGACGACCACCAAGGGGGCGCAATGGATAGGAAAGATTATCATGATAAAATTAACAGCCATTTGCGTCCTTTGGGTTGTTATTACGATAGCAAAAAATCCAAAAAAATTGAATCGGATTTTTTTGAACACATGTTGGTTGTTGTTGACAAAACGTATGATAATCAATTAGTTACACGTCAAGACAAAGCGATTCAAAGGGCAAAACGCATTTTAAATTGGCATGAAGGAAACTGTACATCGCCTGAAAAAGCGGAATCTTCTACGACTATTTTTAAGTTAATCGAAGCGTTTAGAGAGTATGTTTAATGGTTAAAAATAGCTTTAAAAAAATCGCAAAGCCATATAACCACCGACCCATGAAGTCCACTTACCCGACTGTTTTGTTTGCCAATTAGGTATTATTTTTTTTCGGAAAACGGTGGCGGCTTGTTCATCTGCCAAATTTTCATAATAGGCATTGAGTGTTGGGGCTATGGAAATACCTAATTTTTTAGATACTTGAAGGTTTAATGCAGGGACAAAACGGAACAATTCGTTGTTCAATTTTGGCGTAATCGGACCTAAACTGATATGTTGAACCGTTGCATCAAGCGTCAAACTCACTTTTTTACTGAGGGGTATGCACGAGCCAAAACCTAAGCCGACTCCCCAAAGCGGTTGCTGCCAAAATGCACCACTGTCAACCCGTACCGACCCAATATAGTTTGTATAAAATTTGCGAGTACCTGTTTTGTAGGCAATATTAACAAAAACGCCTTCATTTGCAGACACTTCAAGGACGTGGTAGCCTTTTTTGACGACATTAAAAAAGCCTAAAACGATGCCCGACATCGTGTCTGAGACATTGATAAACCCTAATTGTAAACCACGCACTTTATTTGCAGAGTTAATCAAACCGATTTGAACGCCTACCGTATCAGCATTATTTGTTATGCCACTCACTTGAACACCCGTTATGCCATTAGCCACTTTGTTGACAATACCCGCGATTTGAACGCCGCCATTGCCATGTATCGCATAATTGTTAATGAGCGAAATTTGTCCCCCCCTCAGTATATCGGCTGCGTTTGTAATGCCTGCGATTTGTAAGCCGCGATTTTCTCTAACTTTATTGACAATACCTGCTATTTGCAAACCGCGCAAATCATATTTTACCACATTCAAAAGAGTAGCTATTTGTAAACCGCTGACATTCCCACGATTAATATTGCCCAAACCGCCAAATTCAAAAATACGGTTGCCCGCAGAATAACCGACTGTGGTATTGACAGAATAATTATTGACGACATTGCCACTCAATCCTAAGTTAGAACCGACATAAGGGAACAACGAAAAATGCCAATTTCGCTCCAAATTGCTTTTGATATTTTTGTCATTCACACGCTCAACGGTGCGGATGCCATTGCGTAACCAACGTTCGAAAGTGGCTTGTGACAGTAAAACTTGTTCTCTATAACCATCAATGTCACCGCCATCCACTTTTACTTTTATGGTTAGCGGTTTCGTTTCAGGCTCGTGTTCAGGTTCGGGAGTCGGTACGGACAGCAACGACACGTCGAGATTGAGGGGTCGCTGTTTCACTACGGACTTGCAACAGCGTGTCACCGTAATTA
The DNA here is from genome assembly GCA_043772905.1 of Saprospiraceae bacterium. Taxonomy (GTDB): domain Bacteria; phylum Bacteroidota; class Bacteroidia; order Chitinophagales; family Saprospiraceae; genus JAAFJT01. The sequence continues at coordinate 13,776 of JAYVFS010000033.1, forward strand.
AATCGAGCAACAGAGAGTTCTTTGATGGCTTCACGACTCACAATTTCGTAGTAACCAAATTTGTCGGTTGTCGCAGATTTCAAGGATTTTTTATCATAAACGGTCACATTTGACAGTTTTTCACCTGTTTTTTGGTCGCTGATATAACCACCAATCAACCGTTCATCGGTTTTTAATTTACGGATAATAAGGTAATTGCCTTTTTCTTTGAACTCATAATTATCGCCTAAAACGGTGCGTGTCACGCCTCTTACAGATTGACTTTCGGCAAAAACAGATACCTTTTTACTGGCATCGAGTATGTTTGAATTGTAGGAAAAATAAAAATTGGCTTGTTGTGAAATCTGTTTCAAAACGTTTCCGACGGGTTCATTTTGCACTTTTAACGTGACGTTTCTTTCTAAAACAGACGTTTGAGCAAATGTGTTAAAAGGCAAAAGGCAAAGGGCAAGGAGCAAAAGGCAAGGGGTAAAGGGCAAACGAGTAAAAGGCAAAAGGCTTTCTAATTGCCCTTTGCCTTTTGCCGCTTGCTTATTGCCTCTTGCCCTTTGCCTTTTATTAATAGGTTTGTTTCTAAGCATAAGTCATTGATTTTGAATCCGATACTTCAAAACCCGAAAATAAGGGGGTCAGGAAAAATATAAAAGTCATTTCGACGGAGGCGGTGATTTTTACGGTTAAAAACCATTTACTCCTTACAACCTGTGCCACTTAGCACCATTTTGTCCCCTATTTTTTGAACCTTTAAATTAATGGATTCGCCAATGATTTCTTTGAAATAAAAGTCCAAATCGTCTCCTCTTGCATAAGTAGAAGTAATCGGACAATTTTCAATTGCGGGGGAAATAATCTCAATTTGGGCATCAAAAAGCTGATTTATTTGTTTGACGGCATCTTTTAATGTTGTTTTTTCAAAACCCAATATGTTTGTTTTATAAGCTGTGACATTCCTATCTGTATTTTTTACTTTTTCAAATTGCCCTGTGGCTACGTCATAAATCGCTTTGTCGCCTTTTTCGACATAAATTTCTGCGCCATTTGCCCCCCTCAGTAAAACTTTGCCAGTTTCGACAACGACGATGATTTTTCCTGTTTCTGATAAATTATCCACGTTGAAAGATGTGCCTACTACTTTGATTTCCAATGTTTTAACTTCAATCACAAATGGTTTTTCGGTATCGTGAGCGACATCAAAAAAGGCTTCGCCTGACATTTTGACACGGCGTTCATTTTTTGAAAAAACGGTTGTCAAACTCGATTTTTTATTCAAACTGACCCGCGAACCGTCCGAAAGCGTATCCTGTATAACGGCAGACGTAGCGATGATTTCTTTTGTCGCCAGTACCGAATCACCTTTATTAAAAAACTGTATTGCGCCAAACAAAATGAGCGCGGCGGCGGCTATTTTCATGATATTGGCAGTTGGTAACCACTTGACAGTCAATCGTTTAGGTGGCTCGTGTATGCGCTGGTGCACCCGTTGCCAAGCCGCATCGGTGTCCACTGCCAACGACTCGACGGCATCGCCACTTTCAAACCAGGTGCGCTTCAAATCCTCGAAATATTTTCGATTTTCGGGTGCCGCATCGAGCCAACTTTCGACGGCTGTTTGCTCATCGGTAGTCGCTTCATCGGCGAGGACTTTGGCGATTAAATCATCTATGTCGTATAATTCATTCATTCAAAACATGGTTTTCAAAACGCTCATTATCAAAGCAATCGTCATAAAATCTGTTAATTTTAATCTCATAATTTTCAAAGCTTTACCCATCTGATTTTCCACGGTTTTCACTGAAATCCCTAAGGAATCGGCGATTTCTCTGTATTTTAACTCCTCAAAACGGCTCATTTTGAAAATCAAGCGGCACTGTTCGGGTAAGTCGGCAATTGCCTTTTCTATCCGTTGCCGCAGGTCTTCGGTTGTGGCGTGGTCGGGTTGCACTTCTGGATTTTGGTTTATTTCTTCCAAATTCATGTTTTTGTACGCATCTCTAATTTGAACTTTTTTTATCTGATTTAAACTCGCATTGCGCACAGCCCTAAATAAGTAGGCTTGCACTGAAGTCGTGACTTCGAGCTTTTCCCTTTGTTCCCAAAGCCGGCAAAACAAGGTTTGCACGACCTCTTCTGCCTCGTCATTGTCTGACAAAATCGTTCGGGCATAAGCGCACAGGCGCGGATAGAACGCCCTAAACAACTGCTCAAACGATGATTCATTCCCTTGATTTATCGCTATAAATACTTCTTTTTCAATGACTTGCACAAATAATTGGTTTTGTGGATTTTTTAAGATTAGAGATTTCGGACACGAATTTCGCTATTTTTTTTGTCATTCTGAACGAAGTGGAAGAATCTGGTTTGAATATTATTCAGATTCTTTCACTTCGTAGAGAAGGGCAAAACTCTAATCTTAAAAATCCTAAAATCAGTGATTTAAAATAAGACAGTTCAGGGAGGAAGTACCCCCTCAGTATTTCCCACTTTTTTTTAAGTTTTTTTTAACGTTTGAAAACCGATGCGACCTGAAGCCTCGTAAATGATTGCAACGAACAACAAATTATCCTAAGTGAAAAGTGAAAAACGAAAAACGAAAAATGCAAGCGGCTGTTTATTGTCAATTTAGAATTTTCATTTCAGGCAATCATTTATAATTGAGTACAGCATCAGATTTTTTTTTCAAACCATGAAAACCGAATGAACTTATATTCTCGTAAATGATTTCAACGAACAACAAATTATAACATCACAGAATTTTTTTTTTCAAAACTTTAAAACCGAACAAACTTATATTCTCGCAGATAGAAACAACAAATTGTATTTTCAGTATTTAAACTTCATCAAATCTTTTTTTTTAAAAATTAAAACCAAACAATCTTTAAACAACGTATATCATTACACAGAACAACAAATTAAATCACATAATTTTTCTTTAACACAATTCTATTTTAATTTTTTAATTGACTTTAATAAATACTGAACTAATTTAAGTAAATACAAATTCGATATTCATTTAAGCTGATTTAGTATTTTTTAAACCTAAATTGATACTTATTAAAGTTCATTCAATGTTTGTTAAACACAAATTTATTTTTAACTAAGTACAAAAATAAAATTAACAACAAATTCATTTCTATTAATTTTAAAAATTCATAATTTCATGAAAAACTTTCTTAAAACGGCTGCGCTCGTCGTATTCGCCGCTGCCCTTAGCACAACAAATGCAGAAGCTCAATCCATGAGTTCAAACAAAATGTCTGAACCTAAAACGGTTCAAGTTGGTGGAGAAGCCATGTTTCCGATGAAAAACATCGTTCAAAATGCGGTCAACTCTAAGGCACACACAACCCTTGTAGCGGCTGTAAAAGCAGCTGGTTTGGTGGATGTTTTGCAAGGTGCAGGGCCTTTCACGGTTTTCGCCCCCGTCAACGATGCGTTTGAAAATTTGCCAGAAGGCACTGTTGAAACACTGTTGAAGCCTGAGAATAAGGCAACTTTGACAAAGGTTTTGACTTATCACGTCATCTCTGGCAAGTACGATTTCAATGCGCTGTCGGCACTTATCAAAAAAGGTAAAGGCAAAGCGGAATTGGCTACGGTTTCAGGCGGTAAATTGTGGTTCAAGATGAATGGCGTACGTAACATCACTGTTTGGGATGAAAACGGCAGTTCAGCGAACATCAACACGTATGATGTGTATCAATCAAATGGCGTTATTCAGTCTATTGACGCGGTTTTGTTGCCAAAAATGTAATGATTTAATGCCTATTTCAAAATTTCCATTGGTGACTTTGAAATATGAGTGAGTCTGAGATTTAATTAAAGCAATTTTTCAGTAGAGTTTAGATTTTGTGTCCTTTCTAAAAAGGTTTAAGGGTTTGGAGAAATGATTCTCCAAACCTTTTTTCGTTTAAAAGTCGTAATTTTGCGGCTTATTTTGAATAAAAAACATCTTTTATGACAACGATTAACATTAATACACTCAAAATCAGCCTGACTTACCTCGAATACTTAGTAGAAGTAGCGGAAATGTGGCAACATGGTCAAACTTCAACGACGGGTTTTAACAACTCTCCAGCTATGTTGGACTATACGGCAGACAACCTCGGACGCATGTATCGCCTCAACGACACAACGCAATTGATACCTGAAATGCAGGCTTTTTTAGCAAAAATGACCAAACCGACCACTTTTTTGACAATTACTGAGGGGTGGTGTGGCGATGCGAGTCAAGTGGTGCCGGTATTTGAGAAAATCGCTGTGACTCAACCACTTATCACGCACCGCATCATGTTTAGAGATGAACATTTGGATATTATGGACGCTTTTTTAACAGATGATGGACGCTCAATTCCAAAATTGATTGTACTGGATGAAGAAGGTCAGGTGCTGACTTCTTGGGGACCACGACCGCAAGCGTTGCAAGACATTGTGCAAGAAATTAAAGCAGATATGGCGGCGATGACGAAAGAAGAACGCAAAGCGCATATCGAATCCGTGAAATCAACCGTACATGGTTGGTATGATAAGGACAAAACAGTCGCGACGCAGAGGGAGTTGTTGGGGGTGCTTGAAGGAACTAATTTAGTGTTGTAATATACTTTTTCAAGTTATCCATAAATTTTTCTGCGGCTTGACTACCGTTTTTTTTATCTCGTAGAGAAGATCCGATTGCAGTTAATTTGACAGCACTAATATATGTAGGATTGAATTTTTTACTTGATGTATCGCCTATGAATAGAAAATCTGCCATATCAATAGGTAAAATAAACGTATCGTAACGGACGAAATTAAGTCCACGATTCCTTTCTAATTTTTGAGGCGTAAAAAGTATGATACAATCTGGCTTAAACTGCCTTAGGAACGCCAAAATAATAACATGCCTTTTTTGTCATTCTGAACGCAGTGAAAGAATCTGTATAAACTGTTGATTTAAAATGTTTTATATAGATTCTTT
>JAYVFS010000034.1:0-5862 GCA_043772905.1 Saprospiraceae bacterium
TGACGTTTTGCCTCTATTATGATTTCAGCAAAGAAATCGGTCAAACGATTTTTATACCTGAAAACTTGGAAGCGGCAACAAACGCCCCTGCGTTTGTAAGCAATAATCAATCAACAATAACCAATAACCCATCCGAAGCCCCCCTCAGTATGGAAGGCTTACGGATGTATTTCAATCGCAATATATATCTCATTGTGACGATTTGGGTTATGGGTGTGGCGTTGTTTATTTTGAAGCTTTTGGGTGGCATCAGTTATGTCTATTATTTGCGCAGCCGTTTAAATTTTCCCGCAGATGAATATTGGTTGGATATGGTTGAAACATTAGGTGAAAAAGCAGGTGTAAAACGCGGTATGGAACTCGTTGAATCCGCTTTGGTACGCTCGCCTTTGGTTGTAGGGCATCTGAAACCGATGATATTATTCCCAATTGGGGCAATAAACAAACTAAATACGCAAGAAGTGGAAGCAATATTAGCGCATGAAATCGCTCACGTTTTGCGCAACGACTATATTTTTAATATCATTCAGTCGGTCATTGAAGCTTTGTTCTACTTCCACCCTGCTGTGTGGTGGATTTCTGCAAATATCCGTACTGAACGTGAAAACAGTTGCGACGATGTTGCGATTGCCCTTTGTGGCAACTCCATGACGTATGCAAAAGCCCTTGTAAGTGTGCAAGAAATCGCTCATTTCGGTTCGCCACAAATGGCAATGGCATTTGCAGGACACCGCAAAAATCAATTGTTATTCAGGGTGCAACGTATTCTTAAACAACCACATAATAAAACGAATGTTATAGAAAAACTAATCGCTACTTGTTTATTACTTGTTATGATGGTCGCCTTGTCATTCGGCGGCAATAGTTGGAACAGCAACTTTAATGCTGAAATTAAAGCATTGAATGATATGTCAACTCTGGTTGAAAACAATAACAACCCTGAAAATATGCCTTTTGATGTTTTTGAGACAAAAGACTACTTAAAATTTAAGGTGAAAGGTATTTTGGATTCATTTCCAGTCGGTAAGGAAGTGACAGACGGCGATTATAACTATGCGGACAATATGTTTCAAGCAAAATTGACCGTCAAAGAACATGCAATGGTGTCTTTAATCATAAATGGGTCTGAAATTAAGGCAAACGAAATTCAGAACCATGTTAAGTTTATAAATAAAATCATCATGCGCTCGTCGGCATCCCCTCAGTATAATGATGATAATCAGCCCGTTCCAATGCCTTATCCGCTCGCTCAACAGATGCCGATTTTCAACGAAAGCGATGACAATATGATTGTGGACAATCCTGATGGTAGTCAAACAATCATTTCTCACCCTAAGAATGAAGGCAACATCGTGCAAAGGGTAACGACAAGGCAACGAGACGGCAGCCGTTCAGTTTCGACCATGAATAATTCGGGCATAACGACAAATGAAACGTTTGATAGAAATGGCAAACGTATAACTTATACAACGACAGGTGCTTATGGTAACACTACCACAAATCAAGGGAATGGAAAAACTTACGTAAACGGCAATTCAGTTACGACTTATGACAACAACGGAACGAAATCAATCATGTCTTATGACAATGATGGTGGTAAAATTGTTAGGATTTACAAAAACGAAAACCAATTGATACATACCATAAAATTAGTGAATGGACGGCTTCAACTCGACGGTAGAACTGTTTCAGACAGCGACATTCGTCCGTTGGGTTGGGGACTGACAAGCAAAGGTTTACAAAAAATAGGCGGCTATCAAAATCTTCAACCCGATGCACAAAGCTCTTGGGGTAATGGTGCAAGTGTCAATAGAAATGACCAATTTGACGATTTGAAAGAAGAAATGAACGATTTAAAAGAAGAAATTGCTGATTGTGAATGTCAAAGTAATACAGATTTTAGGAAAAAATTGTCTGCACAAATTGATAAAATTTTAGCTGATTTGAACAAAGGGATGAGTGAAAGCGAAGCAAAAACAGCTTTTAAAAGCATCAAAAAGACTTGGGAACATGGTGAATGTGATGACAATAATTCATACAGTTACAACAATTCAAATAACAATTTTGGCAATGGATGGTCAACAACAGGCGATTGGCGAAATGTCATTCAAAGTGAGTTATTTAAAGATGGCTATGTTAAAATTGGAGAATCCATAGGGCTTGTTTTGACACCTAATGAATTGGTTTTCAATGACCATGCGTTCAAAAATGACAACGTGCATCGCAAATATTTAAGCCTTTATGAAAGAAGCACAAGGAAGAATCTGAATGGAACGGTGACAATGAATTTTGTTGTACCTAATAAGAATTACAACACAAATTCTAAGATTAACACAAATAGAAGCAGCAATAGTAACAACAATGGTGGCGACAATGAAGAAGAAGCCGTTCAAGCGTTCTTTAAGGATTTGGTCTCCAAAGGTTATGTACGTATGAATACACAAACAAATGTGGCTTTCAATGATAGGAGTTTAGTTGCTGATGGAAAAAAGATAGACAATGCCAATTTTGAGCATATAAAAAAAGATTTTGTCCGTCGTTCAGGCAGTAAAGGACACTTTTCCATCGCTTTTAATGGATATTTGGGCGGTAGTTCTGATTCTCGACTGACAATGAATGGGTCTTTGGCAACGTCTATAAATGATAAATGATAAAAGTTTACCTAAAAGTATTATCGTAACAAACTGATTTGCAGCCGTTTGAATTATCCATTATCAACTATACATTGTACATTAAGTAAATATCCGTTTTTTTGTACTTTTTTGATTTGAAAAAAAGGGATTCGTTTTTTTAAAAATTAGAATCCCTTTTTTCAGATTTATATCTACGATTTTTTTCGTAACGCTGCAACATATAAAAAAGCATTTTGTCTTTGTCAATAGCTTGTCAAAACGTTTAAAACCTCCAACTTTCAGCCATAAAATGTGTAACTTATTCGGTCGTGAAAAAGTCTTTGTATTGTAAAACAGGAAAAAACCGTTTCACTCACCCCCTCAGTATTTTTAAGTTTAAAGCATAGATTTTGGGTTTTAATTAACCCTAAAATCTAATTGGGAAAATTCCATATTTTAAAAATCTTCATTTTAAAACAATTCATTTTCAAATAGTTGAATATGAATATGGTCATTTTATTGTCTATCAAAATACCAAGTAAAAAAAAAAAATTATTTTAAAACATTCAAAATCAAGATGTTATGAACACTTTGCTTTGCAATCTAAAATCAACCTTTTTTATACCCCTCAGTATATTTGCTTTTTTATTGCTTTTTTCAATCAGCAAAACGATAGCTCAAACACAAAATAACACGACAACAGATACCGCAAAATATGTAAAAAACCCCAAGCCTTCGCTCAAAGCAACGCGTATCATAAAGCCGCCAAAAATTGACGGTCAACCAAACGACGACTGTTGGAAAGGCTTACCTGTGGCTGATGATTTTGTCATGCACCGTCCGCAACCTTATAAGAAATCACCATTTAAAACAGAGTTTAAAATTGCTTATGACGACATCGCTGTCTATATTTTAGGTTATATGTATGACCCCGAACCAAGCAAAATTCGGAGAGAATTGGCAGCGAGAGACAATTTAGATGTCGCAACGGACTTGATAAACGTTGGTTTTGATACTTACGACGACGATCAAAATGCTTTTCGCTTTGGCGTAACAGCGGCGGGTGCGCAATTCGATTCTCGGATTTCAAATGGCAATAATTCAGATTTTAGTTGGGATGCCGTTTGGGAAAGTGAAGTGACGATGCAAAAAGATGGTTGGGTTGTAGAGATGAAAATCCCGTTTTCGGCTTTGCGTTTTGCTGAAAAACCAGACCAGACTTGGGGTTTGCAAATAGCGCGGGGCATCAATCGGGCAGCAGAAGAAGATTCATGGGCAGGTTATGACCCTAAAATTGACGGTACGGTCATTCAATATGCTTCTTTGACGGGTTTGGAAAATATCAAACCGCCATTGCGTTTGCAATTTTCTCCTTATCTGGCGACGGGTTTACAGCGTTCGCCTTCTTTAGATGGCAATGGTAAACTTTTGAATTATGGTACGCAAAAACAGATTACAGGTGGTTTGGATTTGAAATATGGTATCAACCAAAGTTTTACGTTGGATATGACTTTGATACCTAATTTTGGGCAAGTACAATCCGACAATCAAGTCTTGAATTTAAGCCCTTTTGAAGTACAATTCAATGAAAATAGACCCTTTTTTACTGAGGGGTCTGAAATTTTTGGTAAAGGCGATATCTTCTATTCTAGGCGCATCGGCGGACAACCCAATGGTTATTATAATGTACAAACCAATGATAATGAAGTAATTAAGAGCAATCCATCGGAAACGCAATTGTATAATGCGACGAAAGTATCAGGCAGAACGAAAAACAATCTTGGCATTGGTTTCCTTAACGCTGTTACGGCACCGATGTATGCCGAAATTGAAAATACAAAAACAGGTGCGATTCGACGTGTTCAAACTTCGGCATTGACCAATTACAATGTTTTTGTCTTGAGCCAAGCCTTAAAAAACAACTCTGAAATCAGTTTCACCAACGCCGCTACCCTACGGGATGGTGGTGAAACGGATGCCAATGTGTCGTCTTTGTTTACTCGTTTGAGGGATAAAAAAAACAAATACGAAGTGCAAGCAGGTGGTCGTTTAAGTCAAATATTTGAAAATAATACAGACGTAAATCGTGGATTTACAACCAATTGGGGTGTTCGAAAAGTGAGTGGCAATTGGCAATGGCGGGTGGCACAAGAAATTCAAGACAATAAATGGAATCCCAATGATTTAGGTATTTTTAATGGCAACAACTTCATCAACCACAATGTCAATTTGTATTACCAACAAGTTGAGCAAAAAAAGATATTTCAAAATTCTGAAGCATGGCTCAATGTCAATCATAATTTGCAATACAGCACAGGGCGATATATGGATTTGGGCTTTGAAACAGGCTTTTGGGGGCGTTTCAAAAATCAATGGTGGGCGAATCTTTGGCATTATGCACAACCGACAAAGACCTATGATTTTTTTGAACCACGAGCAGAAGGCAAACAGTTTATACGTGAACCGATATATGTGACAGGTACCAATTTCGCCTCTGACCAGCGCAAAAAATTCCATTGGTATTCGCATATCAGCTTTGGCAAACGGATTTTTGAAAACCATTCTCGTTGGCGTTTTATCATAGAACCGCGTTATCGCATCAATGATCACCTTAGTTTTTCATTATTTTCGCATTTTTCAAAGGAAAAAGACGATTTGGGCTTTGCCACACAAACGGATAATGACATTATTTTTGGCAGACGTGACAGAAAGACTTTGGAGAGTACCCTTTCCATGAAATTGGCTTTTACGGCTAAGTCAAATTTGACTTTTAGGGCGCGGCATTATTGGTCAAATGTGGTTTATAATGAGTTTTATAAACTCAATGACGATGGAACAGTCAGACATGAAAATTGGAACATTAATCAAGACAGAAATATTAATTTTTTCAATATTGATATGATTTATACATGGCAATTCGCCCCAGGCAGTTTTGTCAATGTGATTTGGAAAAACAATATTTCTAAATTTGAAAACGGTTTGGAAAGCATTCAAGATGAGAATTATATGATGAATGTTGGTAAAACATTCAGAACGCCACAAACCAATGGCTTGACTTTAAAGGTGATATACTTTTTGGATTATGCAAATATGAAGAAGTGGCTTAAGCGATGATAGAATGTAGACTTTAGGCGTGATACAAAAATAGCTCGCCCAAAATTGAAGCACAGGTATCGGATACAGAAATTTGAATAGTTTTTTATTTTTTTTGCAAAAAAAATAAAAAACTATTCAAATTTCTGTATCCGAT
>JAYVFS010000035.1:0-18406 GCA_043772905.1 Saprospiraceae bacterium
AGCTTATTGACAATCATGCTTTGACTAAAGAAGATATTCAACACGCGATTAACAATTTTGCTTTTTATTGACAAGGACTTCTCCGAAGTTACCAGTAAACCTTATATTTTGCATTTTTCTAGTCACGGTAATGGCAAAGGAGAACCAATACTCTTTGACAAATTTAATATTGAACCAGAATCTTTTTTAGAAGTATTGAAGGAAATTAAAAGTGTTGAATGTATTTTTCTAAACTCGTGCAATTCATATGAATTCATCCAAAAATTAAAAGGAGGGATTCGATATTATATTGGTATGAAAGGAGAAATTCCAGTTAAAAGCTCTATACAATTTTCAAAAAACTTTTACAAATACCTATTTAAGGGGCGGGCAATATATGAGTCTTTTAAGCATGCATACGATATGGGTAAATATTGTAAAGATAGCAGCTATGAGCCAATGTTAGAACTCGATATTTTTATTAAAACAGAAAATCTTATTGAAATGGAATATTTAAATCAATTACCTGCTGAATTTCAAGTAAAACTTACTGAAATGCAAAAAATAATAGATCAGAAAGGTAATAACCTATCTGGAAGATTGTTAGAAAAGCATCCATCGCGGACAGTGGTTCAATGGTTTGTTAGTCGAAGGTCGCTTTTAGCTAATTCAATTGCAAAAGAGGTCTATAAGAACAAGCACCCCAATTGTCAAGAGGATCTTGCGTGGGACTTAGATACGCATTTTAAGTTATTAGACCCTTTATTGGTAAGTATCAATGGCAAAGAATTACTGAAAAAAGAAAGAGTTCATTCATTGACAAGAACTCAAGATGAACATGTGTATGACACTTGTTTAAAGAACTTAATTCTAAAAGCTAAAAATGAATACCCATTACTTGGAACTGAAATAATGTTTTTTGAGGATAGAGTTCAATTTTTTATGGATATGATGAAAAAAAATTAGCAAAACTGAATTTGTACCGCTCCTAAAAACAGGTAATTGGTTCAAGTAAAAACTTGAACCAATTACCTGTTTTTAGGAGCGGTACAAAAAATAAGATCCAGATTTTCTTTATCAATACTTTGAAAGCGGATATCTTATTTTTGAATACTGCCGAATTAATTTGCTAAGCCTTGAATCTTTTGATCAATCTGTTCTATTTGATCCTTCAAGTAATGTATTTGCGTATAAATAGCATCTCTATTTTGAGGCTGGTCTCTGACAATTCGTAGTAATACGTAGAGATTATCAGTTAGTGTAGCTGATAGAGAGCAAAGGTTGAAATATTCTTGTTCATCAATAGAGATTATTGTATTCATAAATTTTATATTTAAATTTTATGCAAATGTAACAGTCTTATACATATTTGTCAATAGTTAAATATAATTATTTTGTATTTTTTACCTCAAAGTTTGATATTCATGTTTAGTTTACAAGACCAACCACCAATTTTGATGGGGGCAACTATCCTGAAATGAAAAATAACATTTCAAAAAAAAGCGGTGACAAAACCGAAGTTCGTCACCGCCCAATTACACCCTCTATTATGAAAAATAAAACTATATATTAATTTTCAGAAAATTCCATCCTTGCACTTTGCTTTTCGTAGGCTTTGCCCAGATTGTCGTAACGTGCATTGATTTTATCTTTCAGTTCTTTTCTTGCAAAGAAAATGCGACTTTTGACCGTGCCAAGGGGCAACTGTAAATCGTCAGCAATTTCTTGATATTTAAAGCCTTGATAATGCATCACAAATGGTACTTGAATACTCTCATCGAGATTGTCAACCATTTTAGTGAGTTCCTGCATCATGATATCACTTTCTGCACGATTGGGCGTTGAAACTGTCACTGAATTGATGAAATATTGGTTGTCAGTGCCATCCATAATCGTGTTAGATTTTACTTTTTTACGATAATTATTGATGAAAATGTTTTTCATAATCGTAAAAAGCCACGCTTTAAAGTTCGTTCCGCTTTGGAATTTGTCGCGGTTTGTAATCGCCCTAAATGATGTCTCTTGGAACAAATCTTTGGCGTCTTCCACGTTTTTCGTCAAGTTGTAGGCAAATGAATGCAACATCGTTGACATTTTGTTTAAGTTGCTATCGAATTCTAATGTTGTCATTATAGAAGTATTTTTGTCAGGTGATTGATTATGAAAGCTTATTTGCATGATTTATTTTTTTTAATTTTGATTTTGTTCATCAAAGTTTTCCCTTTCGATAATACAAAGGTATGTCCTTGTTTAACAAAAACCAAATAATCGTTAAACGCTTTTTGGTATGGAAATTTAAAATTGCCTAATGTCGTTCGTCGAAATATACCATAATTAAATGATTGTCAATTGTTTACCACTATTTAGAATCATTATTGTAGTGCTATATCTTTCAGAAATAAATGAAAACTAATTCTTTTTTTCTCATTTTTTGACTTAATTATGACAAAACTTTTTACTTTTGTTCAACAAAAATGCCTTCACAACCGATTTTTTCAATGTTTTTTTAACACATGAAGAAAGATAAAAACCTCTTTTTTAGAAAAGAACTGCTCAAATGGTTCGCCACAAATCACCGTCCGATGCCGTGGAAAGGGGAGCGTGACCCATACATTATATGGTTGTCCGAAATCATTTTGCAGCAAACGACGGTTGCACAAGGTACAGCCTATTTTGAAAAATTTCGGGAGCGATACCCCTCAGTAAAAGACCTCGCAGAAGCCCCTTCCGATGATGTGATGAAGTTGTGGGAAGGCTTAGGTTATTACTCGCGGGCGCGAAACCTTCATACAACGGCAAAACATATCAATACAGAGTTAAAAGGTTTATTTCCAAATACTTATGAAGATGTTTTAAAACTAAAAGGCGTTGGACCTTACACCGCAGCAGCCATCGCTTCCTTTGCTTACGACCTTCCTCATGCTGTTTTGGATGGTAATGTTTACAGAGTTTTATCTCGTTTTTTTGGCATCGAAACGCCCATAGATACCACCGAAGCGAAGAATATTTTTACAGAATTAGCGAATAAAGTTCTGGACAAAAAACGCCCCTCAGACTTCAATCAAGCGATTATGGATTTTGGCGCAACGTTTTGCACACCTGCAAAACCTAAATGTGTGCAATGCGTTCTGCAAAAAGAATGTTCTGCTTTTCAAACCGATAAAGTAGATGTGTTGCCTATAAAATCGAAGAAAATGGTGCGTCGAACGCGTTATTTCAACTATTTAGTCATCAATGAAGGCGATTTTGTTTTTATCAGAAAACGTGTGGAAAAGGATATTTGGCAAGACTTATATGAGTTTCCACTTGTCGAAACGGGAAATTTGGTCGACATACTTATGGAACATCCCGAGGTAATCGGGAGGGGGGATGAGTTGCCTAATATTTCAATTAATTTGTCTGAATTGCATTTTTTGAAGCAATCGCAACCGTTTCAACAACTTTTAACACATCAAAAAATTGTAGCTACTTTTTGGGAGTATGAAGTTCCGAAATCTAAAATAGGAAATTTACTGAGGGGGTGCGATTTTCAAAGAGTTGAACGCCAAAACTTAAAAGATTATGCCTTTCCAAAAACTATTGACATATATTTAAAAGAAAAAGTTTTGACTTTGTTTTAAATTCTTTCTTTTTTGTTGTAAAATTAAAAAACCTTTTTTTACTTTTGTCGCTATACTCAAAACCTTTTAATGGAAACCGAGAAAGCTTTTTCTTAATCATTTCTAAATCCAGAAATCATGTTAAACAGAGTCACTTTAATCGGGAATTTGGGCAGAGACCCAGAAGTTCGTCGCCTTGAAAATGGTACGGCTGTTGCAAAATTTCCCATTGCAACAAACGAAAGTTACAAAGACAATAACGGTGAATGGCAAACAATGACAGAATGGCATGATGTCGTTTTGTGGCGTAACAATGCTGAAATCGCTGAAAAGTATTTTAAAAAAGGTACTTTAGTTTTTGTTGAAGGGAAAATTACACACCGCAAATACACGGACAAGACGGGTATTGACCGATATGCAACTGAAATTGTTGCCAATACTTGCCGTGCTTTTGAAAAACGTGAAAGCAATACGAACTTCCCAACAGAAGACTCTCCTTATGCTAACCGTTCTTCAAATCAATCAACAACAGCAACGACAGTTGCACAGACAGAAGAATCAAAATCCGTTAACTTCGAAGTCGTCCCGCAACACGAAATGGCAGACGCACCAAGTATGGAAGGCGGTAATGATTTGCCATTCTAAATGCTTGATAGTAAATGACTTATACAAAAAACTTTCCTTCTTGCTAAACAGAGATGGAAAGTTTTTTTATGTATATCATAACACCCCTCAGTATTTTGCGTTTAAAGACCGTTTAATGTTGCGTTCTAATAAAAAAATAATGACAGTTCAGAAAATTCTAAGATTTGCGCTTTTGCCTTTTGCCCTTTGCCTTCTGCTCGTTGCCTGTGGCGACGACTCTTTTACGCCTAAACCAAGAGGTTATCCGCGTGTCTTTTTACCTGAAAAAGCGTATCGGCAGTTCGATACAAATTTTTGTGCGTTCACGTTTCAGTTTCCGACTTATGCCGTTTTTGAGCAAAAATCCTTGTTTTTTGAAGAAAAACCACCGTCAAACTGTTGGTTCAATATCAATGTGCCAAGTTTGAATGCTGAAATCCATTTCAGTTATTACGACATTCACGGCAAAGCAGAATTTGAAAAACTGCGGAAAGATGCCTTTGAATTGGCGGGTAAACACGTTATCAAAGCAGATTTTATTGATGACCGACCATTCCGAAATGCGCAAGGTGTAGGCGGTTTTGCTTTCGACATTCAAGGCCCAGCGGCTTGCCCTTTTCAGTTTTATATGACGGATAGTACAAAACATTTTCTACGGGGTGCTTTGTATTTCAATGCTAAAATGCAGCCTGATTCGCTTGCACCGATGGTTCAGTTTTTGAAACAGGATATTGAAAAAATGATGGAGACGTTTGAATGGAAGAAAGGTTGATTTCTATCATGTTAAAATTCTAAAATCCCAACAAAGCAAAATGGAATTTTGCATTTTGAAAGGGAAGTTTAAACCATATTGACATTTAAACGTTACTTTTGCAGGAAAATAATTTTAATTACAAAATCATAATAAAAAAATGGAAGTAGCTACGAAAACGCCGGTTCTTTTATACACCGAGCAAACACCGAATCCCGAATCTTTGAAATTCGTTACGAATCGGATGTTGTATCGTGGCACGGCTGATTTCCGCGATGAAGCATCTGCACAAGACTGGTCGCCTTTGGCTATCGCTCTTTTTGAGATGCCTTTCGTGAAAGGCGTGTACATCTGCAACAACTTCGTGACCATTTCGAAAGAATTTAACTACGAATGGGCTGAGATTATGCTCTCAATCAAGGACTTTATCAAAACGTATGTTGAAAATGACGGTTTGATTTTGAATGAAGGGTTTGGAGAATATATTGCATCGCAACAACAAAGTGATGTTGAAGAATATACCGGCGACAATGCCGAACTGGTTGTTCGTATCAAAAGTTTGATTGATACTTATGTCAAACCTGCGGTTGAAATGGACGGCGGTAATATCGAATTTAAGTCATTTGAAAATGGTACGGTCAACGTTATTTTGCAAGGTTCGTGCAGTGGTTGTCCTTCTTCAACGGTCACATTGAAATCGGGTATTGAAGGTATGTTGACACGTATGATTCCAGAAGTTAAAGCTGTTGAAGCTGAAATGGGTTAATTTGTCAACAAATAGAGAAAACAAAAACCTCGTAGATACTTTTCTGCGAGGTTTTTATTTTTATAATAAAAACTTTACGTTTAAATGTTTGTCGTTTAGTCACTTTTGACGAATATTGTCGTCTTAAAACTGTCTTAACAATTTATTTTTCAATCAAAACTCACCTTTTTACTGAGGGGGGCTAAAAACATAAAAAAATCATGGCATTCGGAGATTTACTCAAGGGAGCAAGTGATATGCTCAACAAAGCTAAAGAAGCAATCGAAGAAACAACAGGTGTTGACTTAGATGCTATCAAAGACACTGTGGCGGACAAACTTGAACACGCAAAAGATTTCGTTTCGGACAAAGTAGGTGATGCTACGGAATTTGTTTCAGACAAAGTGGGCGATGCGAAAGAAGCGGTTTCTCAGCCAGGTGGTTTTGTTGACAAAGCAAAAAACGCTATTGGCGATGCTAAAGATGCAGTTGTTGATAAATTCAATGATTTGACTGACGGCGACGATGAAGAAAAAGCAGCTTAATGTAAAGTAACATTAATGTCGTTCAAATAAAAGCTCCAAACTTCTTGTTGAGAAGATTGGAGCTTTTTCATTTTTTAGCTAAAAAAACGTCCCGAATACGTACTGTATCGGGACATCGCATCAAAAAAACAGCAGGATATTAAAACGAGAGAAAAAACATACCAGTAACAACAGGGTTCATTCCGTTGTTATAAATGATTGATAGCCAATGTGTTGACGAATTTAAATTCGTCTTACAATGTGAGACCAAATCAGAACTGACTAATGCGACGAATGACTTTATACAGTCGGGTGAATTCGTTGACTTCTTCGTTAAAAGGGTCGTGTTCAAGGTAATTTGCAGAGATAAGTCTTAGGTTTGTGATGCGTCCACCTTTGTTTTTGATGCACTTCACATATTTAACCCAAACAGAGCCATTGCTGCGAACAGCATAGATTTCATTTTCTTTAACATCTTGGACGCTGTTGATTTCGCGGCAAACCACAATGTCTCCGTTGTTGATAACGGGTTCCATAGAGTTACCATTGATGGGGAAAGCGACTAAATTGCCGCCAGAAATGCCTGGAATGGCAAACTGACTATTGCTTTCACGTGCAAAGCTGCCGACATCAACGGCTGTACCTGCAAAGGCTTCGACGGTTGTAAAGACGATATTGCCTTTCGGTCCCTCGCTAAAAGTGTACATATCGTACATTTTTGATGCGTGAGAATCGTCTTCAAAAGGCTGCCCAGCACCTTCGATCATATAGGACTCGCTGATATTGTAGGCACGACAAAACTGACGTGCTTGACCGTAATCAATGACACGTTTGCTATTAGGGTCAAGGTAAGCCCGAATGA
The DNA here is from genome assembly GCA_043772905.1 of Saprospiraceae bacterium. GTDB lineage: Bacteria > Bacteroidota > Bacteroidia > Chitinophagales > Saprospiraceae > JAAFJT01. The sequence goes on from JAYVFS010000035.1 coordinate 7,085, forward strand.
TATGTCCGTAGCTTTTGTTACCTAATACTTTTTCGGCGACATCACCGACACCGCGTCCATTGCGGTCGTTTTTGATAATGGTTCCTTTGTCTTCAAGTTGTTTGAAGATTTTTACGAAACGGTCATTGAGCATGACTCTATCTTCTCTTATCATAGCATTTCAGAATTTTAAATTAAGAAATATCTTTTTTCGATAGTGATTTAAAACATTTTCACTAATTAAGAGTCAAAGTTAAAACAAATGATTTTTATAAACAAATTTTTTGAATAAAAATATCAACTTTGTTTCAAAATATTTTGTTTTAACTTTCAAAGAGTTGATAATCAGTCTTTTGAAAGGTTATTTCTAATAACACTTTACATTTAGTTTCATACAAAAAAATCCAATTTGTTTTACCGCTCTTCGTATTGATTCGAAAAAGGATGGTCGGGCTGCTTTTTTTTAATCGAAATGAATATTAAAAAACTAAAATAACAAACAAAATGTAATGGTGGAAATCCTAAAAAAAGTAACCATTTCGACATAATATCTATGCATTTTGTTGGAAAAAAAGGATGAAAAACGTACTTTTACGCGAAGAAAATTTCATTTCAACGTGAATTTGATTTTTTTTTTCTATTTTCACAAATTCAAAAAACAGTAACTCGAATCTTTATCTATGGGAATTATCATTTCTCTACTCAATCATAAAGGAGGCGTCGGCAAAACCACAAGCGCCATTAATATTGGTGCGGGACTCGTCGAACTTGGTAAAAAAGTGCTGCTCGTTGACCTCGACCCGCAAGCAAATCTAACACTCTCGCTTGGTATTCCACGTCAGCGTGTTACGATTTACGAAGCCTTGCGCGGTGAATCGGAGCCCGAACCTTTTGAGGTACGGGAAAACTTACACGTTATTACTTCGTCGCTTGACTTGTCGGGCGCAGAAATGGAACTCATCAATGAAGCAGGGCGAGAGTATATCCTACGTGAAATGTTTGAGCCTTTGACTGAAATTTATGATTTTATTATTATTGACTGTCCGCCGTCTCTTGGTCTTTTGACTTTAAATGCCTTGACGAGTTGTCAATACGTTATTATACCGTTGCAAACGGAGTTTTTGGCTTTGCAAGGATTGGCGAAAATCAAACAAGTCATTGATAAAGTTAAGTTTCGATTGAACAAAAATCTTGAAATCGGTGGTGTTGTAGCAACTATGTACGATGCACGCCGTATTTTGAATCGAGACGTTGTAGAGACAATCCATAAATATTTTGGCGAAAAAGTATTTAAGACTTACATCAGAGATACTGTTGCGCTTGCAGAAGCACCCGCACAGAGAAAAGATATTTTTATGTATCAGCCCAAGTCTGTTGGGGCAAAAGACTATATGAGCCTTTGTCACGAAATCTTAGAACGGATGGAAAAAGTACCCGTTGAATGATATTCGTGAAATTTATGGCTGCCTATTAGTGACAAATTTGAAATCATGGAATCATGAGTAAAAAAAGATTTTCAAGCGGACTCGATTCGCTTTTCGATAGTCCTCGCGACGAACAACCTTTCGCCGATTCAGTATCAGCGGCGCAAGCACCGCCCCCCTCAGTATCAGAAATTGAGGCGGTGGTTAAAGCGGGTGTGATGAAACGTACAACGACTAAAAACTTCACGAGTGACCTTGATTCGTTGTTCCAAGAAGCGTTTTCTGAAGCTATTGGGGAACAAGCGGAAAAAATGCGCTTGTCAACTGATATTGATGACCCTTTTAGCACCAAACGGAATAAATATAAAAAACCTTTGGCTGGGCTTGATGCGCTCATTCGTGAGACGGTTGATACCTCTCTCGTAGGGTTGGAACATGCACCGATTAAGCGTTTTACGATTTTATTTGAAAATAAGAAAATTGAAAAATTGAAAAATATAGCGAAACAAGAACGCGCCTTCGTCAAAGACCTCGTTGGTGATGTCTTGACGGATTTTATTAATAATTATGAACGACAGCATAAGTAAGGGAATGATGAATTATAAATGATGATTGATGAATGTGGGTTTGCAAGACCTTGAATTTCAATAGATTACAATTCTTAAAAGAAAATAAAACAAAGAGCAACAGTTTGTACAAACTGTTGCTCTTTGTTTTATTTTCTTTTAGAAATTGTAAATAAATGTAAAAGTAACCCGCAAGTAATTGATAGACAGTGTTTTACAAATTCACCATTCACCATTCACCATTCCTTTACATTTTCGTTAACTTCAATTGATATGTCTTCTTTTCTGTTTGGATTTGCATCAAATATATGCCTGATGGTTGATTGTGCAAATTCAAAGACTCTTGCCAATCACCTGTCACTTGCCCTATTTGTTTTGACAAAAACTGTTTGCCTGTGGTGTCAAATATCTTGATAGTCAATGAATTAGCATCAAAATTTTTCAAAGCTAAGGTGAAAATACCATCTTCCGAAGGGTTCGGAAAGGCTGTAAGCATCGGAATACTGAGGGGGGCATTTTTTATGGCAGTAGGCATGCTACTCTCGATATTGATGTTGTCAATATATAAACGATTGTCGTTTTCAGGATAAAAGACCAAGCCCAACATGACGACGCTGTCTTTGTAAGCCGTCAAACTGATTGTGTCTCTGCGCCAATGACTGGTGCGGGTTGGTTGCCATAACTGACCATACGTTGTGCTGTTGGCGAGGTCAAAACGCACTTTTAAGTAAGTTGTCGGATTGAATGTCCGCCCACAATCCGTTGACACAATGACCGCTAAACTCGGAGAACGAAAAACTGATAATAACTGAAACGATACATCAAAACTCAACTGAGGACTGCGGACACCTGACAAATCACACAACCATGTTAATAATGTATCCCTAACGCCACGAGTAGGGTACAACTGACCATCAAAAATGGCTGTTGTTGTCTGTGAGCCATCACTGCCTAAGATATTGGTTGCTTTTGCCCAAGTCGTTGGACCAGATGAGGAAGCTATTTGCAAACCATCAGGAGGGAAAGGTTTGTTGTCAAATGTCTCTGCAAGGGGCGCACGGAAACGGTCGCGTACAAAAACATCGGTGCTTAATGTATCATTCGAGGTATTGGTATCGCCATCTAACTTTGTCCACACTTTAAATTTGAAATTTCCGACTGACGGAAACGTCACTTTTTGGGGCAGTACATATAATATGGAGTCATTCGTTTTTATTTTTTGTCGAACAACTGACTGAAAAGCGGCATTTGTACCTACTTGATAACCCAAACGGAAGGAATCAATATCGGCGGTACTGAAATTTTTAACCCAAATACTGAGGGGTCTGTCAAGCCCATCTCGACAAGCGTAAATAGTCCCAGCGATACTTTGCCCCATCCGCAAGGTTTGTAAATCTTTAACGCCCGGGCAAGCTGTCAAATATCGTGGTTTAGGAATGGCATTCACACGCCGACCCAAGCCGCCATCTTGTAATACGGGGCGGACGCTAAACCAAGCAGAGTCGTTCCAATTGATGGGTACAGCCACAAAATTGAGGCTTGTCGTCATAATTGAATCCATATATTTTGCTCCTAAACGACAAATTTGGTAAGCTTTTGCACCTGGAACCGTGTCAAAACCTAAGTAAGTGGAATCGTTACATATATATTTGACAGCCAATTTATTTGTCAATCGAGATACAGTAAATAACTCATCGCTGAGGTCGCTGATGATGGTATTGTCCAAAATTTGGCGCACCCGCACACACGCCTTGCCCGTTGCTTCGTCTGGCACAGACCAACGCAAGGCACGTAAGTCGCCCGGCACAGTTGCTGCAATCGGACGCCAAGTAACACCGCCATCATTTGAAAAATCAACCGCAAAGTACCCCTCAGTACCATAGGCTTCCCAACGGATATTTTCTGTGGTATTGGCTGCGATGGACTCGCCCCCATTCGGGTAGGTTATGGTCACATCTTGTTTGTTGAACTCATAAACCAAATAAAAAGATTGACTATCACTCGGCATACTGAAGGCTTTGACACTTAATTCAAGCGTTGTTGTGCCTAAAGCGGGTAGTGCAGCCCCCTCTATAATCACTTGTTCTACGTTGTTAACTCGGTCTTTACCACGCTTTGCAGGTTGACTCATACTGTCCACATCGAGTGACGTATTGAGTACCCAAGGCAAGAGTGTTTGACCCGTTTCTGTACTTTTGACGGTCAAATCTAAGTCATTCACTAAGGCTTTCGCCGCATTGGGCGCACCTGCGGGGTCAGACCAATAGAGCATGACTTTTACTTGCTTCACACCTGCTGGAATACTGAGGGGTATGGTTTTAACGGAGTCTGTCCTTGAAACACTGGCTTTTATGTATTTTTTATCCTTTAATGTTAAATAAGCGCGCCATGCATTGAGTCGTCCCCAACCATAATTAAAGTCGGGACCAATATTGCCCAAGTCGTCTGCCGTATTCATCATGGTTGCTTTGATGAGTGCAGCGTCTGGTATTTGACCACCATTTAAGTCGCTGAACGCATGATACAATTGCGTCGCTACAGCTGCCGTTGCAGGGCAAGAAAAACTCGTTCCGTCAATCAATGTTGTTCTATTGTTTGGTTGAGTTGTATAAACACTTGTACCGACAGCGCAAACATCAGGTTTGATGCGTCCGTCCACGCTCGGACCTCGGCTGCTGGAACTGGCGAGGCGGTTGTTTATGTCCAAATTGCCAACTGTTACAAGGTTTTTACCTAATTTAAAGCCGCCTGTGATGCTGCCATAGTTCGATACGCCGATGCAAGTGCTGCCACCGCTGTTGCCTGCTGAAAACACATGAAACAATTTTGGATTCGCAAAAGCCTGAGCATCAATCTGATTTGCAAACGAGTTATAGACATTGCAACCAGACTGACCGGGCGTTCCTTGACCATAACTTGTTGAAGTCACGTAGGCTTTGTAAATCGTTTGATTGGCAACGGCATTTTGAATTTGAGGATAGGTATCAATAATTTGAGAAATGACCGTTGCGCCCGAAGCTCCACTTTTGAGGGCAGGATCGAGGTTGCCGGCTGCCGCACCTGCACCTGCTGTGGCATCGGCATGGTCAATATCGCCACCTGTGCTGCTGTAATTCTGTACTTGAATCAAACGTCCTTGAAAATCAATGTGTGGTCCAACGGGTCCATCGTCGGCATAAGACAGACCGAAGCCCGTGCCATCGTATTTTAGTCCCGTTTTGCCGTCGGTGTTGAGGGTATTGCCACGATGCAATTGGTTACTTTTTTCATCTTCACGTTGCGGTGTGCCGTCTATAAAGTCAATAAAGCGGACGTAAGGCAAGGAAGCGACACGTTCTATATCTGCTTTTTTAACCCTTATGGTAATGGTTTGAAAAAAATCATTAGGCAAACCGATGGTCTCAAAACCGCGTTTTTGAAGGTCAATAGCGGCTTGTTCAAGAGAGACATTGGTGTATGGTTGAACAATAAGGTCGTATTTTCCAAGCGTTTTTTGAGCAAAATCGGGAAAATTGCCTTCAAGCAAGCCGTTACTCATTTTGTCAGACCCCCTCAGTATAATGACTGTTTTGACCTTGTATTTTGATAAAAAAGAAAAATCAAAGCCTAAAGGAAACGACATAACAAACGCATTACTCGGAATATAATCCATGAACCCCATCCCTTTTTGCGTCATTTCTGTCTTGTCAGTAGGCATCGGTAGTGTTTGAAACTGAACGAGGCGATAGAAATGATTGTTAAAAACCTCTGAATCGGTAGGCGATGCTGCTTTTTGAGCCTCAAAATCGGTAGTGGTTTCAATCGTTCTGGCGTTCAGATAAATTGTGTTTTGAGCTTGTATCGGCAGAGCAAATGCACATACAAAAGCTATTGCTGCAAGCGAATAAAAGTAGTTCATGTAAATGCTTTAAATGATAAATGATGACTTCAATGACTGCTGTTGATGTCGTAAAATTATGAAAAAAAATTTAACATTATTTATTTGCTTTATTAATAGACTCATCCTACATTTGTAACAATTACATTTTAGAACTCAAAATAACTTTTAGTCTTTAACTAAAACCAACATGATTTTAACTTAGCAATCCGCAATCCGCAATCCGCAATCCGCAATCCGCAATCCGTTAGGTCGTCTGCTTATTATTTACTTTAATTTTTATTTGACTTGTCATTGAATACTATCAAAGACATTAAGCCCTGTTTATGTCCTAAATAAACCTTATTTCTCAACCAAAAACGAAAACAGTATGTTCGATTCTTCTTAAATCTATCCTTTTTTTCTGCTTTTGGTCTCTTTTGAGCCAAAACGCTTTGTTTTAGGTATTGCCTAAAAACAAATCAGGCGCACTGTGTACGCCTGACCAACTTACCGCGACGGCAAATCATTGGTAAGTTTAAATAAAAACTAATTTATTCACCGCTAAATTAACAATCTTATGAAAAAGATTATCACTATTGGCGTTTTTTTTACGTTTTTTGCTTGGATGCAAGCAAATGGGCAAACGGCAACAAGTAATTGTTCGCAAGTAATCGTCACACAAATACCTAATCCACCTACACCACCACTGGGACAACCTATAGTAATTCCCGATGGGATGGGATTCTGTGTTGGTAATTTCCCAGCATCGTGTTGTCGAATTACGCCAGACCTTTTTGAGGCAAGAAGATTTTTTTTAGAAGTAAAAGATAATAATGGAAATTGGAGTCAAGTATCAACAAATCCACAATATTCAACAACATTTTCTAATCTAAACCATGGAACATATCGTGTTTTAATAGAATTTCCAACAATCGATTATGCTTTTTGTGGTGCCGTACCAACTGAAGTTTATGATATATTTACTTCTCAACTATTAGGTCATTTAGGTACATATATAAACACCCCACCATCTACTCATCTTATTTACACTAATGAAGTCGTTGTTGGTGCACCTGTTCAAAGTGATAATCAATGGAGTTTCTTAGACGGTAATGGCATCGTTTTAAGTAGTATTCTATTTGACCCAAATGAACAGATTCGTATTGATGCAACTGCTTGTAAACACTTTGACAAGTATGATGTCGCTATTCAGGAGTTTTGGCCCGATGGTACTCCTCATCGTTGGCGGTCTAAAAGTGGCAATTTGGGCATTAATGGCTTAATTAGCCATGCTCAAATACCATTAGGCGTGGAGGATATTCGCTTGGTTTTTAACCCAAGTACTACCGATCCGAATTGGCAATTCATCCCCGGCAATACCTATCGCGTTCAAGTGGCAATCTCTAATTCGACATGTACTTCATGGATTGACAATCTTCAGACTTTCTTCTTGTGTTACCCAACTTGGGGCTGTCGTGAGGGTATTGACCAAGCGAAAGTTGAACCTGTTATCTCTCCAAACCCTGTGTCTCGAAGTTTTAAAATAGAGGGTATCGAGTTTAACCCTGTATCGAATGTCAAAGACGCACTTGTCATTCATGATTTGACGGGCAGGCTGGTCAAAAATTTCAAAACAATTCAGAACAATGAATTTGATGTCAGTGATTTAAGCACAGGCGTTTACTTTGTCAGTGTCCTACGCGACAACCATAAACTATTCACCAAAAAGTTAATGGTGAGTCGTTGATAAAAGAATCAAACCTTATTTTTTCACTCCATTAAACAAGATACGCCATGCATTTTTATTGTGTGGCGTATTTATATTTTTATTATGAAAAAAATATTTTTGATTTTTATATTATCCTTTGTTGGGTTGATTAAAATTGAATCACAAAACTTACTTCTCAACTCAAGTTTTGATTCTATCATAACTTGCCAATATTCTCAACTTATTGCTTCTCCAAGCCAGATTCAAAAAGTAATACCACCGTGGTTTTCAGCAATATCTAATTTCAGCACACCTGATGCTTACAATCGGTGCTCTAATTATGACCCGTTAGGAGTACCCTTTAATCTTTATTATTCGTACCAAGAACCTTTAAGTGGCAATGGCTATGGTGGTTTAATCACTTACAATCAATATGGAAGTAGGGAGTATCTTGAAACGCCATTATCAAAAACATTAATTAAAAACGCCGATTATTTTGTACGGTTTTATGTATCGCCTTTAAGCCAGTCTCCTTCATTAGGCTATCGTGTTACCTATACAGATGCTATCGGATTGATATTTACTGATACAATGCTAATAAAAGATAATGCATTAACCATTATTACAGAACCTAATATACAAAATAGAAAAGGAAAATTAATTAAAGATACAGTTGGCTGGACAGCCATAAGCGGATGTTATAAGGCAAAAGGTGGTGAACGATATGCCACAATTGGTAATTTTAGAACGGATGCAGAGACTATGATTGAATATGAAGACCCGAGAAGAAGTACTAGACAAGCTTATTTTTACATAGATGATGTGTCAGTCCTCGAATTTAACCCACTTCCCGACAGCACCATACTCGTCTGTGCAGGTGAAGCACAAAAATACAACGCTGCCTTTCTGAATGGCACGTACAAATGGAATACAGGCTCAACAGATTCTATTATAAGTATTTCTAAATCAGGCACTTATTCAGTTGAAGTGACGATAGATGGTTGTGTTTTGACCGATACCGTTGTCGTCGTTGTGCCGCCCAATGCACAAAATAAGGTGGAAATACTGAGGGGGGACACAACGCTGTGTGAAGGTAAAAAAATACAACTGTCTGCAACGGCTGTTCCCGGTCAATATGCGTGGTCAACAGGTGCAAATACGCCTAATATTACTGTCAATAAAACAAACAACTATGCCGTAACGGTCACAAATCGGTGTGGCACTTACAACGACGATGTGGATATAACATTCAAAAAATGTGGCTGTAATGTCTATGTGCCTAATGCTTTTTCGCCCAATAATGATGGTGTAAACGACGAATTACAAGTGCATTTTGGCTGCGATTTCCCTTATAAAGTCAAACGTTTTCAAATATTCAATCGTTGGGGCAGCCGTATCTTTTCAGCTATGGATACAAATGATATTCGATGGGACGGACAAGTCAATGGTAAACAACTGCCGCCCGATGTTTATGTTTGGTATTTAGAATACGAATATGAGCAAGATGGGAAAATGAAAAACGTAATTGTTTCTGGTGATTTTACAATTATGCTTTAATATTTTTTGTCATTCTGAACATTTTTTTGTCATTCTGAACGAAGTGAAAGAATCTGTATAAAATATTATTTAGATTCTTTCACTTCGTTCAGAATGACAAAAAAAAGAAAATACTTTTTTATGAAAAAACAATCTTTAATACTCTTATTCATTCATGCTTATTTAATACTGATTGGTCAAAATAATATTAACCCACATTGTGGCTTTAATCAATTTAAAAATACAGATAGCCTATTCTTAAACAATGTTAAACAATTTGATGAAGAATTAAAAAGGAAGTTAAATACTTATCAAAAGGATATTCTTTTACGTGGAACACCCATTGTCATTCCTGTTGTTGTTGTTCATATTGTCAAACATCCTTTAGATGAAAATATAAATGATGAAACTGTTTATTCGCAAATAGATGCTTTAAATAGAGATTTTAATGCACACAATTTAGATTTAAATAAAGTACCTATTGAATTTAAAAAATTAATTTCTAAATCAGGTATTCGTTTTTGTTTAACAAATAAAGATACAATTGGCAATAGTACAAATGGTATTATCAGAATAAAGACAAACATTAAAGTTATTGGTTTAAAAGACAGTCTTTTCGATACACATTTAGGTGGCAGCACGGCTTGGAATCCTGATAAATATCTCAATATTTGGGTAGCGAATACAGGTGATTATATTACAGGCATGGGCAGTTATCCAAATGCTGTACCGACTTACAAAAGCGGTGTGGTCGTTCATCCACGTTATTTTGGTAAAAACACAACATCAAAATTCGGTCTCGGCAGGGTTGCGGTGCATGAAGTCGGGCATTACTTGGGTTTGTATCACACATGGGGCAAAGTGAACGATACACTTTGTGAAACCGATGACGACGTTGCCGATACCCCCCCTCAGTTATCCGCTTATTTCGGCTGCCCCACTTATCCACAATATGCGTGTGGACAATCGAGCCTATTTATGAATTTTATGGATTATGTGGACGACCCTTGTATGTGGCTGTTTACAGAAGGACAAATGCAACGGATGTTAACGACAATAGAAACATACCGAAAAGGATTCCTTGATTCAGATGTTTCTTGCCTAAAAGATTTGAATAAAACTATAAATTTGTTTGTCTATCCAAACCCAACAGCCAATCAACTTTTTATGACCTATGAAGCCGTCCCTAATGAAACCCAAGCCGATGTTCGAATCTTTGATTTAGTTGGGCGAATGGTTTTTTATACGAAATTAGATTTCTCTATCCCCCCCCTCAGTATAGATGTATCGGATTTACCTTCGGGTTTATATAATCTTGTTTTTTCTGTCAAAGACAAATTGCCAATTGTCCAGAAGATTGTGGTTATGAGATAAAATACTTTTAACTACTTCTACTTTGATACTTTAAAAAGTGTTTTAGGGCTACGCCCTGATTTAAGCTATCTTTCTAATAAAAAGCTACCAACGTTTTGCACCTAACGGCGCAACGGTAAGAGCAGAAAAATGCGCCGTTAGGTGCAAAACGTTGGTAGAAATATATAAAGGAAGGCTTTTTAATCGCCCTGTAAGGGCAAAACTATTTTTTAGGAAAACCCTTATAGGGAAATGCGACATTGATGTTTAGCAAAATGACTTTGCTTTATGGAAATGCGGCATTGCTGTTTGGAAAAATGACTTTTCCATACAGAAATGCGGCATTGCTGTTTAGAAAAATGAATTTTCCGTATGGAAAAGCGACAAAGCTGTTTGGAAAAATGAACATTCAAGAAACACGGAGGGCAGGCATTTGGCTTTTTTTTAAGATTGGCAAAGTAAATTTTATAAATATACATAAATGCAATATTTTTGTCATTGTTATTGATAAAGAAAAATTGCAATATAATTCCGTATTGCTTAAATCAATGACAATGAAAAATGTCGCGCTTAAAACGTACAGAAAGAAGACACAGCCCCTGTTGTACACCTTTGCTACCCGCTGGCACTGCTTCTTCTTTCCTCTAAAAACGCACACGCTCGTAAGCCTTTCCAAAGGCGTGTGACGTATATATATTATTTTTACATTGTTAAACGAACTATATTCAATAAAAATGTGTGCGAATATAGTGGATTTAACCTGATGTACTGCCATCAGTTTTCTACTTAGACATGCGTTTCGAATAATTGGAAGGTGTGAAGCTCTAAGGACAAGTATGCCCTTTTATTGTTCAATAACGGAGGTCAACTCGTGAGAGGCGACCAAAACTGTCAGTC
>JAYVFS010000036.1:0-53890 GCA_043772905.1 Saprospiraceae bacterium
ATTTCAAGCCATTCCTCCCTTGAAACAAGAGGTATTTCTGGATAAACAGCCGCTTCTTTCATGAGGGCAACATCGTCGGCATCCATGTCCGCATAAGGATTTTGCTTGGCTTCTCTGATGCCGAGCCGCAAGCCCATATTTGTCAAAACGCTGGTTGTCCAAGTCTTTTTATCCAATAAATCGGGTTCGGGGAAAAGGTGACAGTTTTGGCAATATTTTAAGGCAAGTTGTTGACCTAACACCGTGGTATCTGAATGATACGTTTCTATTTTAGGTTTAGGAAATAGATTCCCATCCTTCTCCCCCATTTTTAAGCCTCCCGAAAGTGCCAAAATACTGAGGGGTATGATTGCCAAAAAAAAGTGTTTGTTTCTCATCACGCCGTTAAATTATAAAATGTGTCCTTGCCCATTATCAGACGGACAAACTTACAAAAGTTGGCAGATGCTGTTGGACAACATCTGCCTTTATATTTGATTGGTTTGATAGCACTTCAAATTTTGTCATCAAAAGACAAATCTGAAGTGTTGGTGAAAAAAGAAGCACTTGTCAAATACTTTTAGATAAACTGTAATCCTATTATAAATGCCATACTGATAATTATGATGGCAACTATTGACCAAAAACGAACTTGTACAAAGAAGAAGTAGCCTTTTCTTACTTTAGGTTCATTGTGCAATTTTTTTATCATTTGTCTATGAATTAATAAGGCGATGATAGCAAAAGCAGCAGCTATGACTATTTTTACATAGATTGGTAGGTTCTGTGCTGTTATAAAAGATGATATAGAACCGACTAATCCTAATAAAAGCTGATATTTCAACTCAAATTCCAAAGGTCGAAATAATAAGTTTGAATAATTGTTTTTATTATACATGATTTAATGAGAATTTAAATTTTGTTAATGACATACCATTTTTCACTGACAACACCAACCCCAGTTTTGATAACATTGATCTATACAGGCATCAGACTGCCTGAGTTGATGAAATACCCCTCCTATTTGCCAATAATTGCCTGTAAAAATGAAATACGACCATGCATTAATAACCCACAAAATATCCACATATACGCACACTTTTAAGGCATCTTTAAGATTTGCACAACAATTTCCGTAATCATTATCTAAAGCACCCATAGCATCCATAGAATAATTAGAAGGTAGTTTCAAATTAAAAGCTCCTTGAATTACACTTTGTTTTTGTTGTATAGTCAAATCAGATAAATCATAAGACTTTGCTAATAAATATAAGTGATTCATCGCAGTCCTCAAAACCCCAGCTACTAAATCTGGCTTAGAAAACCCATTCTCACTAAGCATCCCTTTTAATTCATTGTAATCCCGCGTAATTTGTAATTTATCGTAAAGGGCATTTCGGGAAGAAATGGATAAATCATGCGGAATCTGCTTTTTAAATTCCACAACAAAATCAACAAATTTTTCTTGAAATTCTTGAAAATTAGGGTCATTACTAATCTGGTGAGTTAGATTTTTTAAGTCGCTCTCTGTTCTATCTGTTTTGATCGATTGGTATTCTAGCTCAGGTTTGCAACTATTAGCAATAAACAGAAGAAAACAGAAGAAAACAGAAGAAAAGATATTTTTTCGAATTTTTTCATAATTAAAATAATTTACATTGTTAAAAAAATGATTTAATTTATCTAAATTCAAACTATTGATTGTCAAATATTTGTAGAATATAATGGTGAAGTTAAGTTTATATACTTTCTTAAACTTTTACTTTTCACAAATTTTTAAAAATTTGGCATAGGCTGAAACAGCCTATGCCAAAAAAAATAATTGGTTTGATAACTCTTTAAAATATGAATACTTACTCAGAAGATTCTAAAATTTACAACCCTCAATTTTTACTTCGTATCCCAGAAAATCTTAGTTGTCAAATTATCTTTAGATTTGACAGTACCGTAATTTGTTCCATTATACGTTAATTCGCTTGTCGGGTAAAGCCAACGGACGGGCGGTTGTTTCTGCGCATTGGCATCGTCCGTCCAGAAACTAACTTTGGGCAAATCAAGCCGTCTTTGTTCAGCCCAACCGTCATAAGCCTGAACGACACTGAAATGTATCCATTTTTGCGTTGCGATTAGGTTCAATTTGTCTGTATTTGTCCATGCCACATCTGCGCTGTTGGTATAAGCTAAAATTTCCGCGTCTGTTGTCGGTGTTAGCGCCCCCGAAGTATTGTCATTACTGACGGTTCTTAACTTGTAATAATACTCAACGGATTGTTTGATGCCTCTTTCATAAGCGGTTTTGGCTGAAGCGTCATTGTTCGCCTTGAGATAATATTCTGCCGCTAAAAAACTAACTTCCGCCGCATTGATTAACTGACCTGGGAAAAACTGATTACGGCTGAGCGTTGAACGATTGTACATCGTTAAAGTACCGCCTGCAATCAAAGCTGTTTGAGTCGCTGCATCAATCATCGGGTCAAGTCCTTTGTACACTTTCAATGTATCTTTAAGACCTGGCTCAAACATGGCTCTTAGGCGCGGATCAACCCCTTTTTTCATGTGGTCAATCATGGCTTTTCCAGCAATATTGCCGTCCCAATCTTCTAAACCTGTTCTGAAATTCTTAGCGTGGATATCCGTATTGATGTCATACACATTGATTTGGATGTTCTCTGTATTTTGTGAAACGACTGGGTATTTAGTCGCATCGCCTAAAATACTGGCGATTTCAGAAGTTGCACGGCTTTGGAACGCTGTTGCGCTTGAAACCCTTGTCAACATTCTCAATCTCAATGAGTTACAGTATCTTTTCCAAAGTGTGAGGTCACCTTTGTTCACAAAATCCTGCGTTTTAAAGCCTGCCTGAATCCCTGTTTTTACCGTTATACTGTTCAACTCATCAGAAAAAGCTTTTAAATCATCGAGCATTTTGGTATAAATCGCTTCTGCCGCATCGTATTTAGGATAAGACGCATTGTAGTCGCCACCATTTATACTCAATTTACCTGCTTCTGACCATGGAATATCGCCATGTAAATCCACAATTCTCTGTGTGTGATCGTAGAAATACATCGTTGCAGCAATCATATAAATACGTCTGTCTGCTTTGTCATCCGCACTTAATTTCGCATTAATTTTTTCTAATTCGCGGAATTGAGACAAAAAGCCGTAATAATTGTTCCAGCGATCGCTGACGGCTGATGCACCTGGGATATATTGGTTCGATGAATTGACCCAACCCACCGCTTGATTGTAGCGATTCAATGTGATTCTCAAAACAACAAAATAATTCCAATAATCGGGTAAGACATACCACTTGTTTGAATTGAGAAACCCCGTAAACTGCTTCTCCACTGTTGTTGCCGCAATTTTGGATGGATTTGTATAACTATCCGCAAAATCTGCCTTTTGACAAGCCGCAAAAGCTAAGGCAAGGGCAATAGAAAACATTAATATTCTGGTTTTCATATTTTTATCTTTTAATGATTTTAATAATTTATTTAAGCTATTAGAAACTTGCTCTTACCATCAGACCCATTGTACGTGTTGAAGGGTTTGTACCTGCGTTATTAACAGTTTGCGTCCATCTTGAACCTGCCGTTAATTGTTCAGCATCCATATCCTTAATGGTTCTGTAGAAATAGAACAAATTACGTCCATAAACAGAGACATTGAGTTTTTTTGCACCGACCTTCTTAGCCATTTTAGGCGATAGGTTATAGCCCAAAGTCAATTCGCGTAACTTGATATAAGAGTTTTTCACGACATACAATTCATAACGCGATGAGCTGTATTGAGGGCCACCCCAGTTATAAACATTCCAATAGTAGTAGGCTTGAGATACGATATTAGTGTTTTTCTCACCCGCGCTTGTTACACCGTCTAACAACATACCATCATTATACACTTTTTCACCCGCAGGTCCCGCACTACCTGTGGTAGCGACACCTTTGCCATTGGCAACATAATAACTCAAGCCACCGCTTGCGGCATCCATGTATTTAGTACTTTCTTCAAGCAAACCACGGCTTATCATCCAGTTGATACCTGTTGGCATCACATAACCGCCGAAACGGAAATCCGTTAAAACGTCCAAAGTAATGCCTTTGAAATTAAATGAATTCATGATACCACCAACAACTTTAGGCATCGCATTGCCTGCTAAAACCAACTTGTCATCTAATTTGTAGAGACCATCAGGGTTTACAATTTGCTGTCCGTTGCTGTGTCTGGCAACTGGATGGACGTAAATATCGCCCATAGGTTGACCAACCACTGATTTCAATTGAGCTGCATTGCCGTCATAATCAGCATGTAACAATTCAGTTGCACCATTGGCAAGTTGTTCGACTGTATTACTGTTTTTAGAGAAGTTTACACCTATCTCCCACTCGAAATTAGACGTTTTAATTGGTGTACCCGTCAATGATAGCTCAACACCTTTGTTTCTTAAAGTACCGATATTTGTCAATACAGAACTCGCTCCCGTAGTTGTAGCCAAGGTCAAAGGCAATATCTGATCTCTAATTTGTGCATTGTAATAGGATGCTTCAAATCTGAGTCGGTTTTTAAAGAATCTGGTTTCTAAACCGATTTCATATTCGTTTTTTTGTTCTGGACGAATCAAGTCATTACCAAAAGAAGAAGGAATATTCGTGAACAAAACAGGCTGCCCGCCGAGTTGTTGAATCCCCAAAGTGCTTTGGTTGTAAGCGATATTAGCACTATAAATATCAGGATAGTTACCAACAATACCCCACGACCCGCGAATCTTACCATAACTGATAAAACTTGGCATTTGGAACGCATCAGAAAAGACAAAGCTTGAATTTACTGAGGGGTATATAAAGCTGTTATTGTTCGGATTCATCGTTGAAGTTCTGTCTTTACGGACAGTACCTTCTACATAGAAAAAGTCTTTGTAACCCACATTCAGCGTGCCAAGAACCGCATCTTTTACTAAAGAAGAACGACTCGAGCCACTATTGGGTGTATTGATAGAGGCAGCTATATCAAACAAGTTTTCGGTACTTAATCCACCATTTGTACTTCTGCTGACCGCTGTAAATAATTCTTTACTGGCAGTATAACCACCCATAACACTCAATTCAACATCTGGTGTTATTTTCTTGCTATAAGTCAACAAGGCATCACCATAAACAATTGAAAACTGGTTTGAGCCAAGAGAAAAACTACCTGAATTGCCAAAAGCCAAAGGTCTTTCTGTAGAGTTTCTGCTTTCAATTCTTTCAGAAGTGAAGTCGGTAGAAATCCTTCCTCTGAATTTCAAATCTGGAAGAATCTGATAGCTGTTTGTCATACTACCAATAACGCGATTGCTGTATTCATCAAGATTTTGCTCATGGACTCGCCAAACATAGTCGCCGATATCACCTTTAAAGCCGTTGTAAATGATATTCTCCGCAGGTGTCAAACTTTGACCTGTTCCCGTAACAAAACGATAGCCTTTACTTGTTTTGTACTTGTTTTGATACCATGCACCGTTGTCAAAACGACCAATCATACCTGTAAAGTTGTTGATCATCCTGTCAATAGAATAAGGACGATTGTGGGTATATTGATTGATGTAATTGATCATCAAATCGGTTGTCCATTTATTACCTAACCTGAAAGAGCTATTCAAATTGGCAATATTCTTAGTATTATTAGACCCGATACTGATACCTTGGTTGTCTTGACGCGTGAGCGAAAAGCGAACGTTTGAGTTCTCTGAACCTTGAGAAATCGCCAAATTGACATTTGAGTTTTGTCCTTGTTGGTACAAAGCATCATAATTGTTTGGCTGCGCTTCATACGGTCTCATAATACCGTCCCAACCCATAATAGGCTTACCGTCGAATTTAGGTCCGTAGTTAATGGAATAGTTGAGAATACCCCTTGTGTCTTTAACACCCGTTCCCTTTGTGTCATAATAAATAAAACCTTCGGCATCCTGACCGCCATTACTGACGTTAAGGGGCGCACCTGCACCTCTAATGTTTTGATAACGAGGCAAATACGCGATATTGTCCACGCCATAGTTGGCACTGAAATCAACACCCAAACCTTTCTTTCCTTTTCCACTTTTGGTTGTAATCAATACCACTCCATTGACGGCTTCTGAACCGTACAAAGCCGCCGCAGATGCCCCTTTCAAGATAGAGATATTGTCAACATCCTCTGGATTGATGTCCAACAAACCATTACCCCTCAGTCGTTGGTCGCCCCAATAGTCATTATTCCTGACTTCACCATCGCGAATCGGCACACCGTCCAATACGATTAATGGCTGGCTTCTACCTGTGATTGAGTTCACACCGCGAATCGTGATATTGACCGCACTCGTCGCACCACCTGGCGTTGCCGCAATCCGTACACCTGGTGCTTTGCCATAGAGAGCCGCGGCAAAGTTTGTTGGAGCAGCCTTCGTCAGTTCTTCAGCTTGGATGGTCGTGCTGGCATAACCTAATGACCGTTGTTGTTTGCTTTGACCCAAAGCGGTGACAACCACCTCTCCAAGGTTTTTTGTGTCGTCTTCCATCGTAATACTGATATTACTTTGGTTAGCGGCAACTTCCATAGTCACTTTTCCAACGAAACTGATGACGAGCGTTGCACCTGGTTTCACCTTTAGTGAAAAAGTGCCATCATCATTTGAAAGCACAGCATTTTGCGTGCCTTTTTCCATAACCTGTGCGGCTATGATTGGGTCGCCATTCGCTTCTTTTACAGTACCTGTCACTGTAGAAGTGCTTTGGGCGAAGGCGCTCATTTGCAAAAACAAGAACGCTCCCGATAGTAAGATGGAGAATAGTTTTTTCATTCTAGAGAAATTTTTATAAGTAAAATTTAGTTTAAAAAAAGCAAAACAATATCAGTCCCTTGTTAGAACAAGAGAGTCAAAAATCAAATATATAAACTGTCTATTTTTTTCACTAAAAAGCCATCAGAGAGCGACTAAATCCAACTTTCGTTCTTTGATGTGTTCAAAATTTTCCATAACCAAAGTCGCCGCGCCAATCAGTTCTGCTTTAAATCCTAAATCTGACACTTCAATCGTGGCATTATGAGCAAGCTTTGGAATACAATATTCATTCAAAGCTTGCTGGATAGGTGCTTGCCATATTTTACCAGCAATAGAACCTCTACCACTCAGTACTATCAATTTTGGATTCAGTAAGTGTATCAAAATCGCCACGCCACGCCCTATTTTATAACCTATTTCTGACAACAATTCGACAGCAAATTGATCGCCTTCAAGGGCTGATTTTACAATCAGATTATTTGCTTCTTCTGGATTGTCGTGTGGAATGTTTTTCAAAGAAGAAACACGTCCTTCTTTTATACCTTCAATGGCTTTTTCTACCAAAACCAACAAAGAGGTCTCCGTTTCGAGGCACCCTTTTTTGCCACAACCACACAATTTATTATTGGTAAAAACAGGTATGTGGCTAAATTCCCCCGCAAAACCATTGTCGCCTCTGTAAAGCTCCCCGTCAAGTATAAGTCCCAACCCAACGCCCCATCCCATATTGATGACCATCACATTTTGCTCATTGCCTGCCGCACCAAAACGCAATTCTGCTAAAGCAATCAAACTGGAATCATTGTCAATAAAGACGGGCAGACCGACTGCTTTTGAAATGTATTTGGTTATACTGCCCTCCGAAATCTCCAAAAATGAATAATTAATCCCTTTTTTGACATCTATAAAACCAGGCATCGCTATGCCAATACCCGCAATCTTTTGGATATCAACCGGTGTTTTTTGAAGGAAGGCGGCTATAGCTTCTGTTAACCTAAAGAGTGATTGAGGGTTTTTATCCAGCGGTAAATCAACCTTTTCAACTTCGCCCACAACGTTATTTTGCATATCCATCACCGCAATTCTCGTAATGAGTTGATCCATTGAAACCGCTACAACATATTGAATATCAGACTTAATCGAATACATCAAAGGTCGCCGTCCACCTGTAGAAGGAGCCAAACCTGTTTCAATGACCTTATCCTCTTCTATCAACTCTCCTATCAATTTTGTTATCAACGGCAGACTTTTATCCATTCTGTCACACAGGTCGGCGCAAGACAGCGATTGAGCAAAATAGAATTGTTTCAATATGCTCCTCTTATACAAAGTTTTCTTATCCGCCATATTTTCAAGAAATAGATAATTTACAAAAACAGGTTGAACAAAAAGTAAAAAGCCCTCTAAGGAAATGATGAATGATGAATTTGCAAAACGTTGGTTTTCAACGGCTTTGTAAAATAAATGTTGGAACTTTATTTCTTCAATATTCCTACTGTGGATTGTGTCCTTTCTATGGTTTTATTAAAAAAAATAACTTTTATACTGAGGGGGTGCTTTTTCGTCTTTTTTATCATTTTTGTTCAACCTAATACAAAAATTTAAATAAACTAAATAACAAGAATGAACAAATGTAAAATACTTTTTTATTTTTTTATAAAAGTATTTAGACTTTTTTTATTTTTTTCTTAAAAATATTTTTTTTTCAAAAAATCGACGCGTTAAAAATCATGTCTGTTTTCAAAAATCACGATTGAAAACAACAAAAGCCACCGAGATTTCGGTGGCTTTTATCTGAGAACGTTAAAATTCTTGAGTTTGACAGCTAAGTGATGTAAATCATTGATAATCAATTAGTTGATTTTTAAGTTTCGCATTACATTTTATCTAAGAAATTTATTCTCAAGCAATTATAATAAATGGATAGTTTTTTTGTCGCATAATACCTTAGATTTAATTGTTATAAAGATGCAAAAATAGTGCTTTTTGCATCTTTTTTGCCATTTTTAAAGGGTTTTCACACTACACTTTTTTAAAAAAAGTGTTGATTATCAATAAGTTATCAATTTAAGTGCCAAACTCAAGGCTTGCATTCTTTTTGATACAATTTTGTTCTCTTGACAAAAACTTCATACTTTAGCGTAGCCATTTCTTCTATTTGAAATGGTCGTAAGGTGTACATAGTTTTTACAGTTTGGTCACTATATAGATATGTACTACCTTACTTTTTTTTTGTTTTCCTCGGGTTTTGCCCCGTTTCATGTATAGCAAATTCATCAATTATAATTCATCATTTCGTTAAAAAGCTGTATTGGTTCCCAATCGTGAACCAATTTTCTTTGTCACGACTCAATGCCAAATGCAAGCCGTTTTTGTTTTTTGTCGTCGCATAAGAAAATAGGTAAACAGAATCTGGTTCAGTCAGGTTTTTGTTGTTGTTGTCTTAAATGGACGAAGACAATAGCGCAATCGCATAACAAACTAAGAACAGCGTTTTTTTCATTGAAAGAACGATTAAAAGATTTCTTATTATTTGTTCATTGCTATTGTCGTTATTTCTCATTTTTAGTCAAAGCATCCACTTTCTGATAAACCCGCACATAATCCACTTCATACTTAATGGATTGGGTGCTTTCATGCGGTTGTCCGCCATTATCGCCACCAATGGCTAGGTTCAATAAAAAATAATGTGGTTGCATGAAAGGATTTTTACCATCGGGATTCACCGTTTCTGTTAAAGAGGTTTCATTCATGAGTTCGTCGTCCAAATACAATTTGATGCTGTTTTCATCCCAATCCATGCGCCAAATGTGGAATTGATTGACCCAATCCTTATTTTTTTCGGTGAAATGCGATAAGGGTACACGCTTATCGTTCCATTTAGCGACATGGGGTTTGCCTGTTCCCCAAGCAAAATTCGCTAAGACAATAGGGCTGCCTGTTTTAGTTCTATAAAATTCCATGATGTCAATTTCACCATTTGCGGGCCAAGGTTCTTTAACGCCCAAAGTCCATATTGCGGGCCATGAACCCAAAGTTGTGTCTATTTTAGCGCGAATGATGAACGTGCCGAAAAGCCATTCTTTATTGCCCCGTGTATTGATGCTTGTCGAGGTGAAAGTGATTTTAGGTCTATTTTTAGTCCAATTTTGGCTATCTGCAATAAAATTGGGATTGGGCAAATCCGTCCGTTTCGCTTCGATGAGTAAAACACCGTTTTTGCAAGAGGCATTGTCGGGCTGATACCATTGCAATTCATTGTTGCGAACAAACCCTTTTTCATGTTTCCAAAATTTAGTATCGGGCGCGCGCGCCGTATTAAATTCGTCGTTCCAGACCAATTTCATACCTGTTCGCTCTTGTGGCGCACTAAAATCGGGTTTGTTCAATAAAGCTTTTCGTCCACATGATTGTAAAACAATGGTCACTAAAACCACATAAAATATTCTATTCATCGCTTTTTTTTTAAATTTTAAAAAAATGACCCAACTACTCCAATTTCGTAAGGTCATTTCATAAAATGAATGTATGATTATTAAACTAAACTCAATGACGGCCTTCCTATTTCGGTTGATCCAAAATTGCCCGCAATGTGAAACCATATTGGTATTTTTTAGCCAAAAGCCGATACGCATCGTGTGTTTGTGCACCCCAACTGTTGTCGCCACCGACACCGCGTTGTACCAAGTCAACATGTAAGGTGACCCCACGTCGTTTGACAATATCGGTGACATGACGATTTTTCTTAGTTGAACCTTCGTCAAAATCCTCTGTTTGTTGCGACATGGCACTGAAAGACAATGGTTGTTCGCCTTCAATTTGCAAACCGCCCCCCTCCGTATTTGTCAGTTTTATCCAACGGGTATCGGTTCTGTAACCGCTTTCCTGTGGACGAACGTAGGTGCGTTCCCAACCTTCGTCGGTGTGCATATTATAAATGCCGAGCTGTGAAGCCGTGTTGCGGTCTATGTAATTTTCAAAAGGACCTCGCCCATACCATTGCACTTGATTGAATGTGGCAGGCAAACCAAACCGCATACCCATGCGCGGCAACTCGGGTGCATCGCTGTCGGGCGACAATTCGAGTGTGGCGTTTATTTTTATAGAACCATCATTTTGAATCACATAATTAAGCGTATAATCACCACGAACATCCAACAGACGATAAACAACAGTCACAGGCACGCCCTCGCTATTTTTATCACCTACTGTGATATTTTTGACTGTTAGGCGGACGTGTGCCGATGACCACACACGGGCATAGTTCGTAAAGTCGTTGCCAAAATCATTGTCTGTTGGCGCACGCCAAAAATAGGGTTCAGGGAAAAAACCACCTACGATATTCTTCCCTTTGTAGGCTAATCGATTGATGCCACCTGAGCTCAAATTGATGTCACCACTGATATCACCCGAAGTGAATTTGAGGCTGTTTGCTGTTTTTTCGACTTGTAAATTGCCTTTGCTGTCTTGTTTTTTATCAAAATAACTGCTATTTCCTACAAATTGCTCTCTGGCAACCTCATGTCCTGCGGGAATAGAAGACGTTGCCAAACGTTGAAAGGCATAGACGTTGAATGTTATTTCAGAACCTGCGGCAACTTTCAGCATCGGAATACTGAGGGGTACATTTTTTGTTTCACCCGGATTGGCATCAACTGTAAAACTGCCTTCTGTCACTTTTACACCATTGTTCAAAAGTTCCCAACGGAAATCATAGTCTTTGAGATTGGTAAAAGAGAACTCATTTTTCACCTTTATTTTACCGCGTTGCCAATCTTCGTTTTCAAATAGAATATTTTGATACTCTTTTTTAACTTCATAAATGCCCGGATGCGGATTGCGGTCAGCATCCACCAAACCATTGCAAACGAAATTGATATCATTATAGCGGTCATGGCTGCCAAAATCGCCACCATAGCCGAAATAGCTGCGTCCATCCGCCGTCTTTGTGCGTAGTCCTTGGTCAACCCAATCCCAAATACAGCCGCCTTGCATATTGTCTGAAGCACGAATAATATCCCAATAGGCTTTAAAATTACCATTGGAGTTACCCATAGCGTGAGAGTATTCACACATTATATAAGGACGGGTTTGGGACTTGTCATCCGCATATTTTTTCATATTGCTTACTGAGGGGTACATCGGGCAAACAATGTCGGTATTTGTGTTTTCGCCCGCTTGTTCGCTCATTACAGGGCGTGAATTGTCTCTTTTTTTAATCCAATTATAGGTCTCATGAAAAACAGGTCCATTACCACATTCATTGCCCAATGACCAAACGACGACTGACGCATGGTTTTTGTCGCGCTCTATCAAGCGTTGTGTGCGGTCGTGGTGTGCGGCTTTCCATTGAGGGTCATAAGCTGTGTGGCGCGATTTGTCGGCGGGCATAGACTGCATTTCAGCACCCAAACCATGTGCTTCGACATTCACTTCGTCCACAACATACATACCATATTCATCGCACAATGCCAACCACATTGGGTCATTGGGATAATGTGATGAGCGACAAGTGTTTATGTTGAATTGCTTCATCAAAACGATGTCTTTTATCATCAATTCACGAGTCATTACCTTACCCAAATCAGGGTCGTGTTCATGCCGATTCACACCTTTTACCAACACACGTTTGCCGTTGATTAAAAAATCTTTACCTTTAATTTCACTCCTACGGAAGCCAATTTTACTGCCTGTGGCTTCCACAACTTGCCCTTTATCATTTTTTATACTAAGGATAGCGGTGTATAAATTGGGTTGTTCGGCATTCCATTGTGCAGGTGCAACAACTTTACCGTCCATTTGCACTTTTGTACTTAATGGTTTGGTTTGGCTGAAAACCTTGTTTTTGTTTTTATCAAAAATCGCTAATTCGACGCTATACTGAGGGGTCGGATTTTTAACATCAATCGTCGCCGCAAGCGTTCCGTCCTTGTAATTATCGTCTAAACCTGCTTTTACCCAAAAATCAGAGATGTGCGTCTTTGATTTAGCGGTTAAAAACACGTTGCGTTCAAGACCTGAAAGCCGCCACATATCTTGGTCTTCGAGGTAAGAACCATCGTGCCAACGCAGCACTTGAACAGCGAGGGTGTTGTTTCCTTTCTTCAAAAAAGGCGTAATATTAAACTCGGCAGGTGATTTAGCGGCTTTTGACAAACCAACAGCTTGACCATTGACCCACACATAAGCACAACCTGAAATAGAGCCAAAATGTAATATCACATCTTTACCCGTCCAATTATCAGGCACTGTAAATGAACGCCGATAAGAGCCAACAGGATTGTAAGCATGGTCAATAAAAGGCGGATTGGCAGGGAACGGATATTGGACGTTGGTATAAATCGGGATGCCAAAGCCATTCAATTCCCAGTTGCTTGGTACAGTCAATTCATGCCAATTCCAATCATTGAAACCGTCTTTATAAAAGTCTTGTGGACGTTCTTCGGGTGTGTTGACGTAGTAAAATTTCCACGTCCCATTCAATGATTTGAAATTGGGAGATTTTGAAAAATCGTTCTCAAACACGTCTTCTGTATTTGGATAATCCATCGCAAATGTATGCGGCGGCAATTGTCCAAGCTGCGTTACTGAGGGGTCTTCCCACTCTTTAAAACTGAATTTTACTTGTGACAATAATAAGGGTAAACAACTAATAATGAGTGTAAAAATGATTAATGCTCTTTTCATTTTGCTATGATTTTGAATGAATTAAGAATACCTTTTGTCATTCTGAACGCAGTGAAAGAATCTGTTTTTACTATTTATTCAGATTCTTTCACTGCGTTCAGAATGACAAAAAAGGCTTTGTTTTACAGGTTACTTAAACCTTTTTCCGCCGTCTTTTTCTAAAAAAATAGAAAACAACACCTAATAGTAACAGACCAAACAACCATTTTAAACCCATCGTTACAAAAGGATTGAGCCTAAAAGACTTTTCCTCTGTGATGGTAATGAGTTGATTAACTTTTTGATTCTTCAAAACCTGTGTGTTGCCGCCCGTCCAATGAATGATGATTTCGTCTATTTCGGTCGCATTGCCTACGCCAAAATGGGCATACGTGGCATTTTGGGATAAATGGCTAGAACCACCACCATCAATTTCCCGAATTTGGTGCTTGCCACCAACGACAATTTCCACCCTCGAACCCAAGCCATGCAATTCGGTATCTAAGCCTTTGAGGTTTATTTTTATCCAATTGCCTTGTGCCGAATCATTGCGAAATAAGCGGGTAGTTGAATTGACAGGATAGGTCAAAACAGGTTTTTGGTTGACAACCATAATGTCTAAATCACCATCATTATCAAAATCAAAAACCACGGAGCCGCGCCCAATGCCGTAGTCATTCACACCTTTTAACCTTGCTACTTCAACAAATTTACCGCCTATGTTTTCAAAATAATAGTTACCCATAGGCACACAATTGGGGTTCAAATCTCCATTTGAAACATATAAATCTAAGTCGCCATCGTGGTCAAAATCGGCAAAATTGGCACCCCAACTGATGGTAATAAAATTCACCCCAAACTCCTTGGACATCTCTTTAAAGGGTTTACCCGCCCCTTGATTGACCATAAATTTGTTGAATCGGATATTGGTGATGAAGTAATCCAACCAACCATCATTGTTATAGTCACCAACGGCAGAAGTCATTGAGTTGATTTTCAAATCCATACCTCGTTTTTCACCTACTTCTTTGAATGAATGCCAAGGATAGTTGTTTTCATAGAGCAAATCAGGGGTGCGTTTGTAGCCAAAATCGTGATTGACAAATAGGTCTTGGTCGCCATCGTTGTCATAATCGGTGAAAACGCCGCCAAACCCAAAGCCTTTGTGGTCTAAACCGTACTCTTTATAGACATTTTTGAACGATTTGCCTTTTTCATTCAACAAAAGATACCCCTCAGTAATTTGGTTGGCACTGA
Organism: Saprospiraceae bacterium; assembly: GCA_043772905.1. Lineage (GTDB taxonomy): Bacteria > Bacteroidota > Bacteroidia > Chitinophagales > Saprospiraceae > JAAFJT01. Next base: position 14,705 of record JAYVFS010000036.1, read on the forward strand.
CTATCATTGCATCGTTAATGGTACTCAAATCGCCTGGATATTCCGTAAAATAATTGCCTACAAAAAGGTCGGGATAACCATCTGCATTGAAATCGCCGAAGCAGGCCCCTGTGCTGAACGAGTTCAATTTATCCAAATGAAATTCAGCGGTTGCATCTCGAAATGTATTATTGCCATTGTTGAGATATAGCAAATTGGGTGCTCTTGGAATCAACTTTTTTGCACCTTTTGAGGTAATGGTGGTGATGTATAAATCAACGAAGCCATCACGATTCACATCAGCGGCAACTGCACCTTGTGTTATGAAGTTTTTTGAACCTGTTAGCCCTGATTGTTCATAAATATTGGTAAAAGTACCGTTTTTATTGTTGATATAGAGGATGTCGTCGGTCGTTCCGCCTGGCAAAAAAATGTCGTCGTAGCCGTCGTTGTTGATGTCTAATATACAAATGCCGCCGCCGAGGAAGCCTTCATATACACCAAATTGGTGTTTGATGCCCGCTTGATCGGTTACGTCTTTGAAAGCAGTCGGCGTTTGAGGTGGTGTTTGAGCTTGGTTATCAAAAATTGGAAAAACCAATGAAAGCGCAACAATGAAAGACCATGTTCGGGGAACTTCAAAAGTTCCCTGAACATTTTTGCCCCCCCTCAGTATATTTGGCATTTTGGACATGTTCGGAGAACTTTCAAAGTTCCCCGAACATGAGGTGTTTGTTTCACTATGAATTCTATTTTTTCTCATTTTTCCAGTTTAAATGATTAATGTTTTCCCCTATTTCTTTTCCTTTTTCTAAGCCTGCGTTATTATCCAAGTGTGTATGAATACCTCCATAAAAACGCGAATCAGCCGTTTCGTTAGCCACTTCCCAGAAAGAGTTATAATGTCTAGGTTTGAAGTCGGTATTCCTTAATCCATCTCTTTTTCGACCCTTGTGGGTATCGTCAGTAAAAGCGAATGTATCGCCATATAACTTGGTCAGTACGGTTGCCGTTGCTGCGGCTTGAATGGCATGACCTGAAGGAAAAGCTGGGAAAGGCGGGTCGGGCCAGAAGGATTCCCACATGGGGTCAATGTGTTCGGTGATATAAGTGTTGGGTCTTTCCGTAAAAAACTGGTATTTCCATTTCCAACAATTGATGAATGCATCGGCTACGCCCATACCGACTTTGGCATAGGTTTCAGCGCATTGAATGAGGCTTGGATTTACTTTTTTTATCGCCAATGTTGCCAAATAATAGGAATGTCCGGGTGGTGTCACCGTTTCGTCGGGGTCGTCGCCCCACCAAACGGCAGCTTCTTTTTGGCTTTGCGTCAAGGCTTTCTCTTGTTCGTAAACGGCTAAAAACTCCTTGTAATAAGGTGAATTTGGCATTGTATCGTAGGGAAGTACTGAGGGGTCCTTGATTTCATGATCTTGTTTCAAAAACGTGCGATTTTCGCCCCAATGTGGGTGTAGCGGAAAATGGCTAAAAGATTGACCATACAAAGGTGGTTTCCATGACCCTAATTTGGCGGGATGAACCATGGTTTTATCAAAATTCTTCAAATAACCTCTGTGCCCGCCATCTGTTTTTGACCATTCAAAAATGGTTGCAGCAACGGCTTTGCCATAGGCTATTGACCTGTCTATCAATGCTTTGTCTTCAATTTTAGCTGTATATGATTGATAGATAGCGGTTTCTAATGAATCAATTTTGAGTTTGTTTTGGTCAGAAGTTTGGTTGTAAGTGCTTTTTAAAATCAAGGCTTGAGCAGCATTGAGCGACAGTTTCCAATCATATTGAACATCTTTTGAAGGCATAGGCAAACTGTCCAATCCATCTATTTGCCCTTCGAGTGATTGATATGGCGGATAGCCTTGGACAATAGATTCATACATCGTCAAACCAATGTAACCGAGACATCTTGACGAATAAGTAGGCGAATTACCAGGCGTGTTTTTAGTGATAAAAAGGGTCATTTCTGCCCATTTTGTCGCAAAATCGGGATCTGTTAATGGTTTTTCTTGCTTACAACCTGTTGTAAAACATAGACAAAACAACAGGGCGTAGTATGATTTAGATAAAGTCAAATTGTTCCTTTTCATATCGACATAGTAAATTACAAAAACAATAAAATACTGAGGGGGTGTTTTGGATAAGGCTAAAATTAAAAAATCTACCCCAAAAATGAGGTAGATTTTTTAAAAGATTAGCATATTTCAGATTAATACCCTGGATTCTGAATCAGTTTACTATTCCGACTTATTTCATCTCTTGTCAGTACACGGTAATACATTTTATCATTCCACTTACGGGTTTCATTGGATGTATTATCTTCTACGGTATAGGTGTAGGTGTAAATTGCTTTATCAAACCTATAAGTTTTGGGTGCTGTGGCACCTGACTTCAATTTAGCATCTACATTTATAGATTTGATACCACGCCCAAGGGTTGTTGGGGCGATCATCCATCTGCGGGCATCATGGAAACGATGCTCTTCGTAAGCCAATTCGACTCTTCTTTCATTCCGCAATCTGTCTTTCAAAGCAGCACCTGAATCCGTGATAGCGGGCATACCTGCTCTGAAACGAATTCTGTTAATCCATAGTCTTGCTTCTACTTCATCGCCCGTTTCGATACAAGCTTCTGCATAGCTCAAAGCCATTTCTGTGTAACGGATGAAGGGCCAAGGAATGACTTGTGCGCTTGATTGGTTATCGGCTAAAGCAGGATTCGGGTCAATGAATTTGCGTGTATAATAGTGTGTTCTACTACCATTCCAGTTTTCTACAGCCGATTCTCTGGTATCAATACCATTAATTTTACCAGTAGGGCCATCATAATAGCCTGTTTGAATTTGATTAGCAGGATCTAAAGACGCTACGTCAGAAGGTCTTGGTTTCCACGGCGAGCCATCATATAATACTGTTGCATAAAAACGTGGGTCACGACTCGCATAAGGATCTGCTTTTTGAGCAGGCTTAGTCCAATCGAATTTAGTACCATCCATCATTTCATAATCATCCACCAATTGCTGAATCGGTGTGTTACCCGCCCAGTTGTGGTAGCCATTCGGACCGTTGTTGATACCGTAGTGTATACCACCGAGAGGCCAGTTGTCTTCTTGCGTATAGAGGGCTGTATGTGTGCGTTGGAAAATCAACTCACCCGCAGCAGCAGGGTCACCAACAGCACTTTGTCCACCCATAGCAATAGAGATGTAGTTGTTTTTACCATCTTCAGCAGATACTGGAGCAGTAAGGTTCAATTTATACCCTGTTGATGCGTCCAATGCCGCTTTTGCAGCCGCCTTTGCAGCGTTCCATCTGGCAGCGCGGTCTCCAGAAGCATAAGCCACTAATTCAATATTAGCATAACTTGCCAAGACACTTGACTTCGCTTTTGCAGTCGGTCCATCGTGTAAATCGCTGGCAGCATACAGCAATACCCTTGCTTTAAGTGCCATAGCACTTAGCTTTGATGCTCTGCCCGGTTGAGCAGTTTTTGCATCAGGTAATGCCGCAATGGCTTTATCGAGGTCGGCTACAATGAATTTCACACATTCATCATAAGTGTTTCTGGCAACCGTGTAGTCCTCATTCAAACCATAAGATTTGCTGATAAGTGGCACACCGCCATAAAAACGAAGCAATTGCTGATAATAATAAGCTCTGAGGAAGTAGGCTTCTCCAGTAAGTTTATCATTCAATGCTTTATCGTTGAATGTTGCCTTTGGTAGGTTTTCAAGCGCCACATTGGCTTGTCTGATTGCAAGATACATTCTACCCCATTCGTAAGTTGGACTTTGCCAAGCGACGTTAGAAGGGCTTTCAGACGCTTCTGTAAATGTATTGATATTTCTACCCGAATGCGTAAACATGGCTTCGTCAGTGTAAGCAGCAAGCGCTTGTTCTTCAAAACCACCGTATCCTAAAAAGGAATAAACATTATAAATAAAGGCTTCTGACAACGCGCCATCTGCCCAAGTGGCTGCACTGGAGATTTTATCAAGTGGTTGTGTATTGAGAAAATCTTTATTACAGGATATTACAGCGGCTAATAGCACGCATAATACGCTGATTTTCAGTTTAAGATTTTTCATTTTTAAATTCTATTTTAATTGTTAGTTATAATTGAAATATAAATTGTTTGAATTAGTTTAAGCGACTTATTTCAATCGAGAAATACTGAGGGGGGTAGTCGCTTAAACTAAATGCCATAAATTTTCAGAATGTTGGATTTAATATATACTACGTAATATTTTAACGAAGCGTTTCCAACACAGAGTCTTTATGAACGACTTAGAATGTAACACTTAAACCTGTATTGATGACACGAGACTGTGGGTAATATGTTCCTGCGCCATTAGTCGCTTCTGGATCAAATACCTTTTGTTTCGAGAACGTTACAAGGTTCAAACCGTTGAGGTAAACACGTAGGCTACCCAACTTAACCTTATTAATAAGATTTTGTGGTAAAGTATAGCCTAATTCTATGTTTTTCAAACGGATATAGTTTTTACTGAAAAGGAAGTAGGTATTGTTGCCAAAATTACCACCTGTATAGTAAGTGTCCCCTCTACTTGCCAAACGTGGGTCTGTACTGCTCGGATTATCAACAGACCATCTGTGGTCGTAAGAATATTTCAAGAAATTCCCAATATCACCCGATTCCGTCTGAACACGAATAGAAGCCCCTGTTGCACCTTGTAAGAGAATGTTTAAGTCAAAATCTTTATATCTTAAATCCAGAGTTGTACCGAAGTTGAAAGTCGGCACTGTATTCTGGTCTAATCTAACCCTATCATCTGCAGTGATTTTACCATCGTTATTGTAATCTTCAAATTTCATATCACCAGGAAGAAGCTTTGATGTAACTGCACTGTAATTAATCTTACTGGCATCAATTTCGGCTTGGTCTCTGAAAACACCCGCTGAATTATAGACCAAAAAAGCACCGATAGGCTTTCCTTCTTGCAATTGATAAGCAGGTGCGCCTGGGATTTCATCCATAAAAACAACCTTGTTTCTTGCATGTCCACCATTGATACCTATTCTGTAAGTAAAGTCTTGCCCAGCCTTGCTGTTGTAACCTAAGTTAAATTCAAAACCTTTATTATCCACTTTTCCAGCATTGACAGGCGGCAATAAAGAATTGATACCCGAAGATGAAGGTGTTGAACCCGTTTTCTGAATCAAAATCTGGTCTCTACGATTGTAGAAATATTCCAATGTCAAGTCGAACATATTGTTCAAGAATGTACCATCTAAGCCTAAATTGTAGTTGTTAGCTCTTTCCCAAGTGAAGCTTGGGTTTGCTAAAACGGTTTCGCCCAAAGTTGTAACAACTTGATTGTTGATAGGATAAGCACCAAAACCATACGTTGATAAATAGGCATACTCTTGAAGTTGACCATTGTAGAATACTTGGTCATTACCCATTTGTCCATAAGATGCACGCAACTTTAAATTATCAACACCCTTAACACCTTTAAAGAAGTCTTCTTGAGAGATATTCCAACCGACTAACATACCAGGGAAAAAGCCGAAACGACTTGCCTCTGGGAAGATGTAAGAACCATCATACCGTCCAATAAACTCAACAAGGTATTTTTCTTTGAAGTTATATTGTGCACGACCAAAATAACCCAAACGCGCTCTGTTATAAGCACTACCACCTGTATTTTGTTGAAGCGAACCACCCGCAAAGAGTTGGTCAATAGCAGGAGAAATATAATTTCTTCTGAAAGCAGAGAAGCTTTCACCCGAGAATTTTTCTTTAGTCACACCCCCCAAAAAACTAAGAGAATGGTCGCCAATCTTTTTGTCATAGCTCAATAAAGCAGACAAGTTTGTATTCAATAACGAACTATAAGACTGTGTTAACCGTGGGTCTTTGAAGTTAGAACGTATCGCACCCACCAATTTAGGGGTCACGCCATCGGCTTCAAAAGTTGTTTTGTCCCAAGAATAAAGCGACCACGGTGTTTGCCAAGTCTTCGTTCTTCTATTGTTTTTGTCAATAGATGCTGACAGTGTCAACGTTAAACCATCAACCCATGGGTTTGTGATAACCACACCACCATTGGCTTGTGTATAATCGGTCGGATCGTCTTGATATCCTGTTGCATTCGTGGTAATAACATACGGATTTTGGCCATTTTCAATATCTGGTCCAGGTTTGCCATTGGGCCATACTTCTGGTTCAGTCGGTCTGCCACGCATCAACATACGAAATATTGACCCTGCACTTTCAGTAGGAAACTTACGCAATTCTCTCCGCACCATAATACCCAAATTGGCATTAATGTATTTATTGATTTTTGCATCAACATTCGTTCTGAAATTGTACTGCTGATAGCGCGTAGCTGAATTCTTGTAAATCGCATCTTGATTGACATAACCCATGGAGGCGATATACTTAATGCTTTCACTGCCACCAGATATTTGCAAGTTTTGACGAGATTGACCAGCCCAAGTTTTGAACGCATCGCCAAACCAGTCTGTATTTGGATAACGCCACGGGTCTGAACCATCTGCATATTTTTTCACAGCGTCTGGACTAAAATTAGCACTCAATGCGCTGACACCCGCAGTCGGGGACTTATATGCACCTGTTGTTTGAATACCTGTCCAAGCTGCACCCCATTCATTAGCAGGTATTGACTTGTAAATAGGTAATTCATTCATGATTTTGGCATATTCCGATGCATTCGCCATTTTTGGAACGGTACCCGGTTGTGACCAACCACTGTTAAAATCATAAGTGATGGTTGGTTTGCCAGATTTACCTCTTTTGGTCGTGATCAAAATTGCACCGTTGGCAGCGCGTGCGCCATAGATAGCAGCAGAGGCATCTTTCAAAACAGAGATACTTTCAATGTCACGCGGGCTTAAACGTCCCAAACCACCGTCACGGTCAGGAATACCGTCAATGACAATGAGGGGGCTGTTGTTGCCCAGCGTGTTCGTACCACGAATCGAAATCGTTGCACCGTCATAACCTGGCTCGCCGCTTTGTTGAATAACCACCAAACCAGGCAAACGTCCTGCCAGAGAGTTCGAGATATCTGTCGCAGGCGATTTAATGATGCTTTCACCTTTAAGCGTCGCTACAGCACCTGTTACGGTTACTTTGCGCTGGGTACCATAACCGACTACAACGACCTCGTTGAGGGCTTTAGCATCCGTTTCAAGGCTCATATCAATAGAAGAACGACCATTGATAGCCTCTTCTTTTGACGTGTAACCAATGAAACTGAATACCAATGTCGCATTTTTATCGGCAGTAACGGAATACTTGCCATCGAAATCAGATATACCGCCTGTCGTCGTGCCTTTGACAACGACACTGACACCGACTAATGGCTCTCCTTTTTCATCGGCGACTTTGCCGCTGACGGTTTGAGCAATGCCGCTTGCGAACAGAGTAAAACTGAACAGCATCAAAAGGAGGGATCTCCTCTTGTTAAAGTGAGTACAGAAAGTAGAAATTAGCATAGTCTTGAAATTGAGTTGTTTAAATAAAAGTTAGTAGGTATTTTCATTCTAAATTATTCATACATCCGTTAGGTGACGTTTTGGATTTTGGCATCCAAGCGTGTAGTTCTTTTCATTATAAATTCATTCATATATTCTTAAAGTGACATTTTGGATTCTGGCATCCAATTTTGTAGGTATTTTCGTTCTAATTCATTCATACATTCGTTAAATGACATTTTGGATTCTGGTATCCTTCATGTAGCCCGCATTGGGAAAAGTCATAATTCTTGTTGTTTATAATACTATAAAGTTATAAAACATTCAATAGAAGATGGTTATTCAAGGAAAAAACACAATAATTTAATTTTATAAAATATAATTTTTACAAAATTTTGTTGCGAATAGTCTTCTAATTTCCCAAAGATATAACGTTTTCTGGATTTCAAGAAACCCGTGATAATGCACATCAAGCAATAAAAGCCTATGCAAACGTTTGCATTGGCTTTTTAAGTCGTTTTCATGAATAATTAAAACGTTTGCGCAAATTTTCCTATTTTCGTTTTTTTTTATTCACACTTAGATATTTCTCTTTAACACGAAGCAATATCTTAAAATTTAATCGGGTATCTTTACAGAGTAAATACTGAGGGGTACTTAAAAAAAACTATTTTGCACATTGTTTTTCTTATATAAATAACAGCGCTACTATGGAGAAGCATCAGACGACCATCAAAGAAATAGCACAAGCACTCAACGTATCCATTTCAACAGTATCAAGAGCTTTAAAAGGCGACCCGCGCATAGGCTTACGCACCACGCAACGTGTTAATGAATTAGCCAAATCACTTCATTATACACCCAATCCAGCAGCTCTACTTTTGAAAAACAAGAAAACTTTTACAATTGGCGTCGTCTTACCTTATTTGAAAGAGGAATTTTTCTCAATGGCAATCACAGGGATAGAAGATATTATTTCTGAAAAAGGATATAATGTGTTCGTGAGTCAGTCCAGAGACTCATATGATAGAGAAGTAAAAGCCATAAAATCCTTTATCAATAGCCGAGTGGACGGTGTTATTGTCTCCTTGTCTGTAGAAACAGAGAATTATGAACATTTTAAAGAATTAGAAGAATTCGGTATCCCTGTCGTGTTTTTTGACCGTACTCCTGTCAACTTTCCTGCTCATACTGTCAAATGCAACGTGTTAGAAGGTGCATTTCAGATTGTCAACTATTTGGTAAGCAGAGGTATTACAAAAATTGCTTTGCTCAATGGTGCTGAAAGTTTGGGCGTGTCAAAAGAGCGACTTGAAGGCTATTCAGCCGCTATCCATAAAAATGGTTTAATATTTTCGCCCGAATATGTCAAATTCACCAATCTGACAATAGAAGATACAGAGATAAAAATGCTTGAATTATTGGCTTTAGACGACAAACCACAAGCCATTTTTGCTTTCAATGACTATGTTGCGCTCGATGCCATGCAAGTTTGCAAACAGCATGGCTATACGCCCAATAAAGATATTTACTTCGTCAGTTTTGCCAATCTACCCATCTGCACCTACATGGAAAATCCCCCCATCGCTTCTGTCGAGCAATTTGCTTATACATTGGGTGAAAGTGCCGCTAAAATGCTCGTTGATGTTATAAACGATACAAACATAGAAGAATCTTTTAGGGAAGTTGTGTTGGGAACTGAAATCCGTATTCACGATTAGTTTCTTAGCCGACGAAACATTCATTTGAAATTGATTGGACAAATTTGTACCCCTCAGTATTTTGACTACATCAGCGACGAATTTATAACGATATTTAATCAAAGCCAATTGTCAATAGATGAAACGTTGCTACACACCTATCATATGCACGCTCCTTATGTTTGGCAGCATTCACTGCTTGCAAAAACACCCAATAGAGCCACTAATTAAAAAAAGATTTTTATATTGATTTATTTATAAAAATCAATATAAAAATCTTTTTTCAATCAAATACTTAAAATTAATAACTACATTTCGGGCAATATATTAACTACTATTTCCTAATCACTAAACGCTCTATTTTTCGAATGAAAAACCACACTTTCCACACACTCGCTGTACTGTTTCTATGTACACTCGGGGTCTTATTCTCATCCAATTCTTTTGCTCAAGGCAAAATTTCTGGTAAAGTTACGGATACTAAAAACGGCGAAACCTTACCTGGTGTGAGCATCTCTGTCAAGGGGACTCAAAAAGGGGCTATCACGGACATCAATGGAGATTATTCATTGACAGTGAACCAAGGTGAAACCACTTTATTATTCAGTCTTGTGGGTTATGTTCTACAAGAAGTTGAAATCGGAAATCGCTCTACTATTGACTTTGCTATGAAAGTAGATGACAAAGTCTTAAGCGAACTCGTTGTTGTCGGTTACGGCACTCAAAAAAAGGAAACGGTGACAGGTTCAGTTTCTACTGTAAAAGGTAGTGAATTGGTCAAATCACCTGTTGTCAATTTGAGTAATTCCATTGCAGGGCGTTTAGCAGGCGTTGTGGCAGTCAATCGAAGCGGTGAACCAGGGGCTGACGGTTCTGCTATTCGGATACGGGGCGCCAACACTCTGAATAACGGAGATGCCCTTGTCGTTGTAGATGGTATCCCAAACAGAGCCGGCGGTTTAGACCGTATCAATCCAAACGATGTTGAATCCATTTCCGTTTTGAAAGATGCATCTGCCGCTATCTATGGCTCACGGGCTGCAAATGGTGTTATTTTGATTACCACCAAACGCGGCAAATCTGGCAAGCCCCAGTTTACTTATTCTGCCAATCAGGGTTTTTCACAGCCTACGGTCATTCCAAAATTGACAAATGCCGCTCAATATGTCAGTATGCTCAATGACCTTGATGTTTATGGCTTGCCTGTAAGCCAATGGGCGGCGGCTAACTCAGCCTATAAATCAACGGGCGTTTATACCGGTCCGACGGGAACAATTAGAAAAGCGCCTTTTTCACCAACAGATATTCAAAAATACAGCGATGGTTCAGACCCGTGGTTATATCCAAATACGGATTGGTACAAAGCCACTTTGAACGAATGGGCCCCACAATCGCAACACAATTTGCAGGTGTCAGGCGGCACAGAAAACATCAAATACTTAGCCTCTATTGGTTATCAAAATCAAGATGGTTATTATAAAAACACCGCCACCGCCTATCAGCAGTACGATATGCGCTTGAATTTAGATGCCACAATCAATAAGTATATTAACTTAAATATTGGCTTATTGGCTCGTGAGGAAGCCCGAAATTTCCCAACACGTTCAGCAGGGTCTATTTTTAGAATGCAAATGCGGGGCAAACCTCAACAACAAGCCTATTGGCCCAATGGTTTGCCAGGTCCTGATATTGAAAACGGTGAAAACCCAGTCGTCATCACAACCAACCTTTCAGGTTATGACCGTCAAAAACAAGATTATTTTCAAACCAATGGTGCCTTGGACATTAAAATACCGGGAGTTGAAGGCTTGAAATTCACAGCAACCGCTGCCATTGATAAAAGATTGGGTACGAGAAAATTATGGCAAATTCCATGGACTTTGTACCAACAAGGCGTTGGTTTTGAAGCCGACGGTACAACACCTAAACTCGTAGCCAGCAAACGAGGTCCTGCTGAACCCCGCTTAGACCAAACCTACGACGACCAATTGAATATTCTCTTGGGTGGTGTTTTGACGTATGAACGTCAATTTGGTGACCATGGTGTTACCTTCTTAGCAGGAACAAATAAGGAAACAATTAAGGGTAATAACTTCAGTGCTTTCAGACGTTATTTTATTTCATCTGCCCTCGACCAAATGTTTGCAGGCGGTGATTTAGAAAGAACCAATGGTGGCGGCGGATTTGAATCGGCTCGTATAAATTATTTTGGTCGTGTGGCTTACAACCTTAAATCAAAATATCTTTTAGAGTTTTTATGGCGTTATGATGGTTCGGATAGATTCCCAGCAGCTACCCGCTATGGTTTCTTCCCAGGTGTGATGGCAGGGTGGGTCGTTTCAGAAGAGAATTTTATGAAATCTTTGAATTTTGTCAACTTCTTGAAATTACGTGGTTCGTGGGGACAAATGGGTAATGACCAAGTAAACTTGCCTAACTCAAACACAGCAGCGACTTATCAATACCTTTCTACTTATGGTTTCAGAAGCTATATTCTGGGCGATGCGGAACAAAAAACCTTGTTTGAAACTCGTTTGCCCAATGAAAATATTACTTGGGAAGTGGCTTCAAATGCCAATTTGGGCCTAGAAGGGCAATTATTTAATGGCAAAATCAATTTTGAATTTGACGTATTTTCCAACAATCGTTCAAAAATTTTATGGTTCAAAAATGCCTCTGTCCCACAATCAACGGGGATAACTTTACCAGCCCAAAATATTGGCGAAGTCTCTAATAAAGGCTTTGACATAACATTGGGCTACAACGGCAAAATTGGCAGCGATTTCACCTTTACAGTAGGTGTTAATGGTGGTTATGCTAAAAACAAAATCGAATTCTGGGATGAAGCACCCGGTGCACCCGAATGGCAGCGCACCACAGGTCGTCCGATGAATACGTATATGTCTTATCTCTACGATGGTGTGTTTAAAGACCAAGCGGATATTGATGCCCGTAAAGTGGATTATACCGCCATTGTGAAAGTAATTCGTCCTGGTGATATGAAATATAAAGACTACAATGATGACGGCAAAATAACACCCGATGACCAAGTGAGGACTGATTTCACCCAATTGCCTATGTTTCAAGGCGGTATAAACATCAGCGCACGGTATAAGGATTTTGACCTAACGATACTTTTTCAAGGTGCAGCTGGTGCAAAACAATATGTCAGTGCCGGTGAAATGGGTAATATTGGCAACTACTTGCTCGATATATATGAAAATCGGTGGACAATAGATAACCCAAGCAGTGAGCATCCTCGTATTGCCAATAGAAGCGATCAATATTATTCTAACAATAATACCTATTGGCTTAGAAGCTCTGATTATATCCGCTTGAAAAACTTCGAAATAGGCTATAGTCTTCCCGAAAAATGGGGTAGAAAGGTGGGTATTAAGAATTTGAGAGTTTACGCCAGTGGTATCAATATTTTCACAATTGATAAATTGAAAGTATATGACCCTGAAACAGCGAGCTCAACAGGGCAATATTATCCACAATCAAAAATTATCAATTTTGGGGCTAATGTTAAGTTTTAACAGAGTGTTTAGTTAATCTAAAAACGACACACTTCCCCCCCTCAGTATTTTATCATTTTTTTTGATTATTCTTTAAAATTTCTTATAAAATGAAACTATATAAAATAATTTCAATAACCATATTAGCAGCGGGTTTCGCATTCAGCTGCAATGACAGTTTTGTTGATACCAAACCCCTTGACCAACTTTCAGAAAATGTGGTTTGGGGCGATGCCAGTCTTGCAACAGCTTTCGTAAGCGAATTATATGCTGGTTTGGGCAATGGCGGCTTTGATGAACAAATGCTGGCTTCTTTGACAGACGAAACCATGTTCACCCACCCAGGGCGTAACATCACAACGCATACTGAGGGGCGTATCAATCCTGCCGATCCAGGTTGGATAAATGGTACTTTGTCTTGGGCAAATATGTACACCCGAATTAGAGCCACAAACCTTGCTTTGAGAAATTTGGAAAAACCACAATTCGACAATCCTACGCTTGTTGACAGACTCAAAGGCGAATCCAAATTTATGCGCGCTTATTATTATCATCAATTGGTGCGCTACTATGGCGGTGTACCTATCGTTGATAAAGCTTTTTCTTTATCAGATGCTGATTTTTTAACAGAAAGAAGCTCAATGGATGCCTGTATCAATTTTATTGTCAAAGACCTTGACGAAGCAGCTGCTTTATTAACTGGAAAAACTTTGGAAAGAGGTCGAGCAACACAAGCGGCGGCTTTAGCCTTAAAATCTCGTATGTTGCTCTATGCTGCCAGCGATTTATACGATGCCCCTACTGCCAAAGTCAAATCAAAGGTTATGACTTCTTTTGCAAAACCAGAGTTATTGACTTATTCAGTAGGCACGCGCACTGAACGGTGGCAAAAAGCACAAGCCGCTGCCAAAGCCGTTTTGGACTTGCCTGGCTTGGGTTCTCAATTGAATTTGACAGCTCCAGTTACACCCGAACAGGGTTCTACCAACTATATGAATCAATCGCTTGCACGCAATGGTGGACAAGCAGAGCTAATATTTGCTCGCTATTTTATCAATGCCAAGCCTGAAAATGGGGGGCGTCAAGGTCTTTTCAATGGTCCAAATGGCTACAACAACTGGGCAGGAAATACTCCAATTCAAGAATTGGTAGATGATTATGAAATGATGGATGGTACTAAATTCTCTTGGAGTAACGCTGCCCATAAAGCTGCGCCTTATGACAATCGTGACCCTCGTTTCAAATCTACGTTAATGTACGAAGGTTCTCCATGGAAGCCCCGCTCAGCCAGTGCTTCACCGTTAGACCCTTTCAATCAAATACAAACGGGTGAGTATGAAGTCAACCCAGGTGGCATTAAAAAAATTCACTTTGGTTTAGATACCCGCAAAAGCAGCATCGAAGACTGGAATGGCAGTTATACAGGTTATTATATGCGTAAATTCACTGACCCAAGCCCTGCCATTGTTGACCAAAACACATGGCAAACCATTCCTTGGCCCGTCTTACGCTATACCGAAGCCGTGTTAAACTATGTAGAAGCCAGTATTGAATTAGGTCAAGACGATGTAGCAAAAACGTGGTTGAATAAAATCCGCTTCCGTGCCGGTATGCCTGCCATTACTGAAACGGGTGATGCCCTGCGTCAGCGTTATCGCAATGAACGTCGTATTGAAATGGTTTTTGAAGAACAACGCTATCACGATGCTCGTCGCTGGATGATTGCCCCAACTACATTAGGACGCAAAGCCAGTATCGTGAGTATCAAAGGTACTCTTAAAGCAGGTAAAACTGTTGCAATTTATAAATACGACCCTGCCAATTATGATTATTCTTATACCATACTTCAAATAGACCCAGGTAAGGAAAATCGCAATTGGGATGATAAAATTTATTTCCTCCCTATCCACAGAGATGAAATGAATCGGAATAATAAATTGGTTCAGAATCCTGGGTATTAGTATAGTCGGGAAACTCATTCCCCGCTAAACGACAAAGAGGCTACCTCAAAAAGGTAGCCTCTTTCATTTTTGAGGCATAAAATCCCCCCCCCTCAGTATTTTGACTACATTAGCGTCAAATTTTAAACGAAAAGTAAACAAAATCCAATCCTCAGTGAAATGAAAAGTCGCTACACACTTATATGCACACTCTTTTGTTTGGTTGTATTCCCAGCTTGTAAAAACGCCCAAACTGATTCTACAACAGATACTTCTGAAAGCGAACCCGCCTTATTTACTGCGCTTTCGCCTGAAAAAACCCATGTCTATTTCCAAAACACCATTACGGAGGGGTTGAATACCAACGTTTTAATGTATGAATATTTCTACAACGGCGGTGGCGTAGCGGTCGGTGACATCAATAATGATGGACTCGATGACATTTACTTCACCAGCAACATGCAATCCAACCACCTATACCTGAACAAAGGCAATATGGTTTTTGAAGACATCACCGCATCGGCTGGTGTCGCAGGTAGAGACAGCCCTTGGAAAACAGGTACAACAATGGCAGATGTCAATGGCGATGGTTTACTCGATATTTACGTCTGTTACTCCGGAAATTTATCGCCTGAAAAACGAGCAAATCAATTGTTTATCAATCAAGGAAACAATAAATTCCTTGAAAAAGCGGCAGATTATGGCTTAAACAGTACAGGCACAAGCACGCAAGCCACTTTTTTTGATTACGACAAAGATGGCGATTTGGATATGTTTTTGCTCAATCACAACCCCAAATCACTCCCTGTCCTCGATGAAGCATCAACGGCGGATATGCTCAAAAAAGATGACCCTAACAATGGCATGCGCCTTTTCAAACAAAATGAAGGTAAAAAGGACGAGCCGTTTTTCACAGACGTTACCAAGCAAGCAGGGCTTTTAAGTTCCGCTTTGTCCTACGGTTTAGGCGCAGCAATGGCAGATTTTAACGGCGATGGTTGGACAGATATGTATATTTCAAACGACTACACCATTCCCGATTTTTTATACATTAATGACAAAAAAGGCGGTTTTATCAATCAAATCGGTGAAAGCGTAGGGCATACCTCGCATTTTTCGATGGGCAGCGATGCCGCAGACATTAATAATGATGCCTTGACAGATATGTTCACTTTGGATATGTTGCCCGAAGACAACCACCGCCAAAAGTTATTGATGTCGCCCGACAACTACGAAAAATTTGACTTTAACCTCAAAGTCGGTTTTGGACACCAATACATGCGCAATATGCTGCACATCAATCAAGGGCTCGTCAATAAGGAATTGAGCTTTTCAGAAGTCGGTCAATTGGCGGGTATTTCAAACACCGATTGGTCATGGTCTGCCCTTTTTGCCGATTATGACAACGATGGTTGGAAAGACCTTTACATCACAAACGGCTACTTGCGGGATTATACAAACTTAGATTTTTTGAAATACATGAACGACTATATGCAAAACAATAAAGGCATCCAACGCCAAAATGTCTTGGATTTGGTTCAAAAAATCCCTTCTTCCAACCTCACCAATTATATGTACAAAAACAACGGTAACTCACCCTCTGGGGGGCAAGGGGGGCTAACGTTTAAAAATGTCGGTTGGGGGACGTCAAAACCCTCAAACAGCAACGGCGCCGCTTATGCCGATTTAGACAACGACGGCGACTTGGATTTAATCGTCAACAACATCAATCAAGCTGCTTTTATCTATCAAAACGAAGCCGATAAACAGTTAAAAAACCATTATTTACAAGTAAAACTACAAGGAGAAGGGCAAAATCGCTTTGGTTTAGGCGCAAAAGTGACCATTTACAGCACACCCTCTGGAGGCAATGGGGCTGGGCAAACACAGTTCTTGGAACAAATGCCAACACGTGGTTATCAGTCAAGTGTATCGCCCACATTGCATTTTGGTTTAGGTCAAAACAAAGCCATTGACTCCTTAAAAATCGTTTGGTTGAGTGGTAAACAAGAAATTATTAAAAACATCACAGGCGATAAATTATTAACCATAGAAGAAAAGAACGCTTCTTCGTCTAAAAGCACCCCCTCAGTATCAGCGGCTATTTTCAATGAAATCCCCTCTCCTATTGCCTTTACAAGTCCTAAAAACGTTCTAAATGACTTTAAAAGGCAGCCTTTACTCACCAATCCTCTGTCTTTCGTCAGTCCATGTATGACAAAAGGCGATGTAAACGGCGATGGTAACGCCGACATATTTGTCGGCGGCGCAAGTGGTCAAGCAGGCGTATTATTTATCCAAAATAAAAACGGCTCTTTTACCCCAAAACCACAAGCCACTTTTGAAACCGACAAACAAAGCGAAGACGCAGACGCCTTGTTTTTTGATGCAAATGGCGATAATTTCCTTGATTTATATGTGTGCAGCGGCGGTTATGCCAATTTTCAACCCGAAGATGCTGCCTTACAAGACCGCCTATATATCAACGATGGCAAAGGCAATTTCACTAAAAACGCCAACGCACTGCCTAAAAACCTAAGCAGCAAAAGTTGTGTCAAAGCGGCAGACATCAATGGCGATGGCAAACCCGATTTGTTTGTCGGCGGTCGTGTCGTTGTCGGTCGTTATCCAGAGACACCCCTCAGTATGTTGCTCATAAATGACGGAAAAGGCAATTTTTCAGACCAAACGACTGCCCTCGCTCCCACCCTTTCCAAAATCGGTATGGTCACTGATGCCGCTTTTTATGATTTAAACAATGATAAAAAACCTGAATTAATCGTCGTTGGTGAGTTTATGCCGATTACAGTTTTTGGTTTTAATAAGGACAAATTTGAAGACGTAACAACCACGTATTTTAGCAAAAAATACACAGGTTTGTGGAATAAACTCTTGGTTGAAGACCTAAATGGCGACGGCAACGCCGATTTATTAGTTGGCAATTTAGGGCTCAATTCTCAACTAAAAGCTACTGAAAAAGAGCCTGTTGAGCTGTTTTACAAGGATTTCGACGACAATGGTTCTGTTGACCCGATACTTTGTCTTTACAACAAACATAAAAGTTATCCATACATTACCCGCGATGAATTATTAGATCAATTGAGCATCATGCGTAATCGTTTCCCCGATTATAAAAGTTATGCCGAAGCCACACTCAAAGACATTTTCACAAGCGATGAACTCAAAGGTGCGACCCGTTTAGAAGCCAATACGCTGAAAACCATGCTGTTTATCGGTGATGTAAATCATAAATTTCAAGAAAAAGAATTGCCCATTGAAGTTCAGGAATCACCTGTTTTCACCCTTACAAGCCTTGATTTCGATAAAGACGGCAAAAAAGACCTTCTGATAGCGGGCAATATCAACCACGCCCGCTTGAAATTCGGAAAATACGATGCCAATTACGGTCTTTTACTGAGGGGTGATGGACAAGGGCAATTTTCAACCGTCCCGCAACAACAAGCTGGTTTGCGACTCAAAGGTGATGTTAGAAGTGTTTTATTGATTAAAAATGATGTGGTTTTTGGGGTAAATCAACAAGCTTTGAAGGCTTATAGGTTGAAATAACCTACTCTTCTTTCAAAAAAGAACTTATTTTTGTGAAAAATAAAAAAAATGACAACAGTATTAAGAGTCAATTTAAACGATTTAAGCAATCAATTTATTCAAGATTTGCGAAAACGTTTTGATAAAACAGCTCAAATAGAAATCCGTGTTGAAGAACAAAAACAAGGCGAAGGATTATTGTCAGATGAACAATTTTGGCAAATTATAGACCTTTTAGATTGGACAAAACAAGATGCTGACCTTATAATAGCAAAAGCTGTTCAAGCATTGTCAGAAATGCCCATTGCCAATATCTATTTATTCAAAGATATACTTTCTGAAAAATTGTATCGCTTGGATACCAAAACTCACGCCAACACCTATAAAACCAAGCATGATGATGGTTATTTGTCTGTTGATGATTTTTTATACGTCCGTTGCGCTGTTGTTGCAGAAGGTAAAGATTACTATGAAAACACTTTAAATAATCCTTCTGAACTGCCTATTGAAATAGCTTTTGAGCAACTGTTAAGTTTGGCTGATGCTGCATATCATCAAAAAACCGGAAAAAAAATGGACTATTTTCCTGTTTTTAACTACGAAACACACAGCAATCAGGAAGGTTGGTCGTGAAAAATAAGATTCATAAAAATTCAAATCAAAATGAAGATTTACACCATCTCTATGAAATTATTGATAGGGTTGACGATGGTGTGTTTAAATATGGCATAAGTTGTAAACCCATTAATAGAGATGGACAATCTGACAGAATGAGAGAACAAGTCAATTTCCTCAATAGAATTGACAAATGGCAGCGTTATTATGCTCGAATATTAATTTTCAATATAGAAGGTAAAAGAGAAGCACGCCAAATTGAAAGGAAATATATAAGAGATTATGAAACAATACATGGTGAAAAGCCTCGCGGTAATCCTGTTAATTAAGGAAAGAATGTCGTTTTATTACTAATTTTCTTTTAAAACGCTAAATTTGTTCTAAAATAATCAAAAATGAGTGTTTTACAAAAACAATATATCAAAGATGATAACGGAACACGTATAGGTGTTATCATCTCAATGGCTGAATATCAAGCATTGATTGAACGCCTTGAAGAATTAGAGGACATCTTAGCTTATGATAAAGCGAAAGCAGAACCAAGCGACCCTATGCCTTTTGAGGATTTTTTAACAGAATTGGAAAAACCAACCTGAGAATGACTTATCAAATTATTATTGAGAGAACTGCGCGTAAAGACATTCAAAAAATCAATCAGGCAGATCAAATTCAAATTATTCGAGCTATCAAACAGCTTGCTGATGAACCTCGCCCCTCTGGTTGTATAAAACTAAAAGGTCGAACCGCTTGGCGTATTCGTGTAGGAGATTATCGTGTTATTTACGAAATACAAGATAATTTGCTCATTATTACCGTCATAACAGTTGGTCATCGGCGAGATGTGTATAAAAAGTAAAATCCTACTCAAAATGTCAAAACTTAAGTATATCCAAAACTTTCCTTTTTTAATACTCTTACTATCTCCCTTTTTACAAGGCTGTAAAAACAATACCCAAACACCCGTTTTGGAAAGCCACGAAATCAACAAAGTCATAGACCGCATGACCGATATTATGATCCACGACATCACCAATCCACCTTTGGCAGCTCGTTTTTATGCCTATGCTTGTTTGGCGGGTTATGAAGTTGTGGTGCAGCACGATACCGCTTTTCACACAATGAAAGGCGTTTTAAATGACTATCCAACGATTGAGAAACAGACCGTTTCAGATGCGATTTCCTACCAAATGTCCGCAATATTAGCCATGCTCGAAACGGCAAAAAAGATGCAACCTTCGGGCAAACTATTGGACGATTATGAAACAAAATGGCTCGATTCATGCCAAAATATCGGTTTTTCTAAGCAAATTATAGACAATTCGTTGGCATACGCCAAAGCTATCAGTACACAGATTTTGGCTTATGCCAAAGCCGATAAATACAATAGAATCAGCAATTACCCCCGTTATACACCCTCAAATACTGAGGGGTCATGGTATCCAACACCGCCAGGCTATTTTGCGCCTGTTGAGCCATATTTCAATACGATTCGCTCTTTTACTTTAGATTCGGCACATCAGTTTAAACCTGCGCCACCTGTTGCATTTTCAAATAACAAAAATTCTGATTTTTACCGTTTGACAAATGAAGTTTATGCTCAAAAACTCACACAAGAACAGTTAGAAATCGCTGCATTTTGGGATTGTAACCCATTTGCACTGCAAGACAACGGGCATTTGATGGTCGGTATGAAAAAAATATCTCCAGGAGCACATTGGATGGGGATAGCAGGGATTGCTTGTGAAAAAGAGAAATCGAGTTTCTCAAAAACGCTTTATGTGCATACCATTTTAGCCGTTGGATTGATGGATGGCTTCATTTGTTGTTGGGACGAAAAATACCGCAGCAACCGCATCCGCCCCGAAACCGCTATCCGAAAATTCATTGACCCGAATTGGAAACCGTTTTTGCAAACACCACCATTTCCAGAGTATTTAAGCGGTCATTCCACGATTTCTACGACTGCTGCCGTGATTTTATCGCATTTGTTTGGTGAAAAATTCACTTATCAAGACACCGTTGAAGAACGCTTTGGTTTGATGGCTCGGTCTTACAAC
This sequence comes from Saprospiraceae bacterium, assembly GCA_043772905.1. GTDB lineage: Bacteria > Bacteroidota > Bacteroidia > Chitinophagales > Saprospiraceae > JAAFJT01. The sequence continues at coordinate 35,541 of JAYVFS010000036.1, forward strand.
TCGTTTAAACAAGCCGCCGATGAAGCGGCTATTTCAAGGTTGTATGGTGGTATTCACTTCATGGATGCGATTACAAATGGACAAAAGCAAGGAGTTTTGGTAGGCAATAATGTTATTAAAAAATGTCTTTAATCCCCCATTCATGCCGTTTTTTATAATTAATCGTCAAAAACGGCATGAATAAGGTAATTTCTATTCAATGTTTTTATCGTCAAGTTTCTCTGGTATTTCTTCTACGTTTTTAGGTTCGATACGCCCTAAATGCAAATAGTTTTCAGGCGAAACGACCTTGATATTCAAATCCTTTTCTGCATTTCGGCGCGCTTTTCCTGCTACCCTACCCCCTTTTTCTGCGGTTTCTCGGTTTTCTCCAAATCCTTTGGCATCTTCTTGCATGGCTAATATACGTGTTGACTCCTCTCCAAGTGCCGTAAAAATCAATTCCAAAGGGGTCATGTGGTCACGTAAATTTTGTTTTTCTAAGCCTTTCAGTTTGCCGTGCTCGCTTGGTGTCAGCCCAAAGGTTGCTTTGGCTATCTCGGCTGTCAAAATAGCATACTCCTGCCCTTCTTGAACGCCACGGCTTTTCCATTCATCCGTCAGTCGTTTTCGGGCGTTGATACTTTGTTTTCGGCGTTCAATCCATTCTTCGGTGTATCCTTTGGCACGATATATTTCAGCCGCTCGTTCAAAAGCCAATTCAGGGTTTTCGATTTCGTCCATGCGCTCCTTCCCTATTTGCGCCAACCACAACTTAAAAGGCTCTGCTTTCGGCGACGGAATAGACATAATGATGCGCAACAACCCCTCAGTATTTGCGACATCTGTTTTATAGAATTTGCCATCTGCGGACTTCATTTTCAGTTGCTGCCAATTTGGTAGCAACTCACTTTCTTCTTTTATCTTCTTTTTCAGTTTTGCCCAATACGTGCGCGGCTGCGTTGCATCTGTCAATACCTCGATGACATCCACTATCGAAAAATACCAATCATCTAAGTGCCATTCGCGACGCACTTGTTTTTCTTGAAATAATATGATTTTTTGAATCTCCATTTATGCTTTATTTGTGTAGTATCGGGGTGATTCAAAATCACCCCGATACTTAGGTCATATACATTGATAATCAATAGCTTATAAAGCTTGTAACTTATTACCAAATCCTCATTAAACCGTGTATTTGGGCGGTCGTTTTTCGAATTGCGCTGCTAAAATTTCATTCAAGGCATCTGACATTGCAATATCGTATTCTGCGCATAGTTGCCGCAGTTTTCTTTTATTGTCAACCGTAATTGTTGATGTAAAAGGCTTACGCGAGTCCTCCAACGCTCGCCGACCGACCTTAGATTTCTCTTTAGGTTCAGGCTCAGGTATCAGTGCCTGTTTGACTTGTTTGGGCTTTTCTTTGGGTGATATCGGTTCTTTTTTTGCCTTTTTGCTTTTATTTTCAACCGTTTTGGGTATTTCTGGTTCAACCGCTGTTGATACTGAGGGGGGTACTTCAGCAATAACTAAAGATTGTCCCGTCAGCTCAACCGTCTTCTGAATAACTTCTTCTCGGCTGGGCAACTCAGGTTGTGGATTTTTGAGAAAATCGAAATTGCGTGTTTTCCTTTCTTTAGCCATGGTTTGGTTTATTTTTTAAATGATTAAATTATTACGTAAACATTTAATCATTTATTGATTTAATAAATTAGCCAATTCATCAATCCATGTGCGGAAATTGGCTTTAGCAGCATCGTTGCTGTTTTCTGAATAGAGCGATTTAAGCGTATCACTCTCTTTAAAAAGCGCATAATCCCTCAAATGTGTTTCCATAAACTGAATATCAACAACGGATCGCAGGTTTTGAATGTCATCAAGGAGAAAACCGTTGACACGCGATCTTTCTCGAAACATATTGACTAAGCCAAAAACTTTCAGTGGTCGTGCGCTCAATTGTCGAGACAACTGCACATGTAAAACGGTTTTCAAATACTTAGCCGATGCATCAACATTAAAGTTGCCAGCTACAAAAGGCATGAATAACAAATCCACATAACTGAGGTAAGGGATAATCTCCTGTTTATCAGCAGCAATATTCAGGTCTAACTTTCCTGCTACATCAATAAAAACAACATGGAAGCGTCTGTCAAGCTCACGAATGTCTTTGTGAATATCATTGAGTGTGGCTGGACGTATCTCATAGGGCGGCGTTTGCTCTGTGTTATAACCCATATCGCTTTGCCGCAAGTCGCACAAACTGCTTTGATCGTCTGCATCTAATACGCATACATCGAGATTAAAAGGTGGCTGACTCAGTGCTGTTGCTGTCAGCATTGTCAGGGTTGACTTCCCTACCCCACCTTTTTGATTACCAAATAAAATAATTTTAGCCATTTGTCTTGTTTAAATTTTATTAGGGTGCAAAAATAGTTTAAATTGTTAAATTATTACGTAAATATTTAAAAAATAAATTACTAAATATTTAAATTATTACGTAAACATTTAAGCAATGACTTTAAGTCTCCTAAACTTTCTTTAAATGTTTACGCAATAATTTAAATAACAGTAGGCTTCTCACCGCATATGCTAAGGCTAAAAGGTCAATATCCTTCAAATACCACCCCCTCAGTAATTTCCCAAATTAAACAACTTTGATATAACTATCTTAAAACAGCAAAGTAGAACCTAGAAAGCGAATGGCTATTTTTTAAATAAATAAATGTTTACGTAAGTATTTAACTAAATGCGGAAAATTATTTCTTAAATGACTAAATTATTACGTAACCATTTAAAGAATATTATTTTCAAATGTTTAAATTATTACGCAATAATTTAAACAACGTAAAACGACACTCTCTGTTGAAATATGCCTAAATCAAAATCGGGTAGGGTAGTTACGACTTAAAAATTAAGAGAAGTTAAAACTTTTATTTTTACCGACACAGCATTAAATCAATAAAGACACTCACATGATCACAATTTTAAAAGAGATCGCTGAAAGATAAAAAAAGGGGCTTTTTAAAAGCATATTGCATAGAATGTCATCTGGAAGAATACAAATAGGAGATAAGCATCCACCTATAAATTCCTATTTTTGTTACAATCACTTGAATTATAACAAAAATAGGAACACAATTCATACTTTCTTGTAATGGGAATAAGCAAAAACAAAGCAATTTTAGTGTAAATACACTGTTTTACATTTTTTTTATCGAAAAACCAGTGCAGCATCACAAACTTCAATCTTAATTTTAGAGAATAAGAGATTTCTTTCTTAGAACAGTAACAACAACATTTTTCGTTGTTGCTAATTTGTAAGAAATTGTATAGTTATTGTAGTACTCATAATCTGTTGATTAACAGTACTTTATGAATACATTTGTAACGAAATTAGGAATGATTATAACAAAATTAGGAATGATTATAACAAAAATAGGAATCTATTTTAACGTTTTTAGGAAAAAACAACTTCCTATTTTTGTTACAATAGCTAAACGTGCAAGTTCCCTCTCATTTTATTCCTAATTCTGTTATAATTATTCCTATAATTGTTACATTTGCTAAAGTTTCCAGTAGAATATCGTCGTTTATCATTGTCTTTGGGATGCCTTTGTCCCTAATTCAAGCGTTTTTTTGATTTTCCTGTTTTTGTTATCATTCATTTCCTAAAAGTGTTATAATGGCTAAAGCTTTAAAGAAAAACCTAAAACCTATACGGCTGATTAAAAAAGCCAATGACTTAATTGAAGCGCGCCACAGCTTATCTACTTGGGAAATGCGTATTTTCCTCAAAATTATTTTTTTGGTGAACGAAGAAGCGAACAAAGGAACGACAAACTTTGTGATACCGATCCGAGAACTCATAAAAGACTTTCATTTAGAGAATAGTCGCCAATCTTATCACCTTTTTAGAGAGGCACGTAAGGCATTGGCAACACGTAGTATTCAGCTTTATCAGCAAAATATGGATACAGGAAGTTGGGAAATGGTGAATAAAAGCCTATTTTCAGAGACCGCACATTCCGTCAAAATGAACAGTGACAATACGATTTCAGACGACGACGATGGCTATATTCGCTTGCAGTTGCACGATCAAATTAAGTCTTATTTGATAAATATTGATGGCAGTCTTGACCGTAATTACACCTTGTTTGACCGCAATTATGCCATAGAATTGCCCATAAAAATACTCCGTTTTTACCTTTTATTGAAACGTTTTGCGGATACGGGGTTTCGATATATGACGGTTGAAGAGATTCGAGATGTCTTTGATTTGCAGGATAAATACAAAAGTTTTGGCAATATCAAACAACGCCTTATAGACAAAGCAAAGGCAGAATTGGAAGAAAAAACCGATATCCGATTCGAATATGAAGAAGTCAAAAAGGCGGGCTCGAAAGCTGTTTTTGCTGTCAAATTTAGGATATTTCCGAATGATCCCAAAGGAAAACAAATGCCTTTACCTTTGGAAAATATAGATTCTGAAACCGCATTAGAAGTGAAACCAGATGAGAAATTTGATGCCCATTTTGACAAATATTTTGTGTCTATGCGGGAGTATGGCGTATCGGCTTCTACGCTGACTCAGTGGATACGACAATATTCTACAGAGCATATTGAACAATGTTGGAAGGCGTTTTTAGATAAAGTACGAACCGGACGGGTTCACGAAAAAGACAAAAGCAAGCAAGGAGGGTATTTGCGGGTATTGATTGAACAGGCTGATTTTTCACAAAAAAAGAAGACGGCGGCAGATAATAAACAAAGCAAAAATGCCCAAAATGAGGCGTTACCACCCGGAATAGCCTTGAAGAAACAAGCTGAAAAAGAACAATTTGAGCATGACTTGGATGTCGCAGAAAAGCTATTCAAGGTTTATCCAGATGTAAAACAAGGTATTTTAGACCTTATCAATCGCTTAGAACAAACGGCTTACTCTCAAGAGAATATTGAAGATTTTCCTTTCCTAAAATCTAAAATCATCTTTCGACTCAAGCAGCAATTTCCTGAGAATTTCAAAAGTAAATAGACCTTACAATTTTTTTTGTCCACCACTGGCAGAGCGGAATGTGGTGACACCTGTACCTATCAAAGCTATATCCGACCACATTGGGGTAAATACAATATTCACACGATTATCTCTGACCAATTTATGGCAATCATGTACCATTGGAAAAAAACGATACCTCAAAACCTACAAAAATTCTATGAAGCACCATGGACAAAGGAACATATTTTAGAAAATCATGGCGCACTTTGTTCTTTGTACAAAGCCCATGTAAAGGATGACAAAGGATTTGAAGAAGGCGAATTTAGGTCAGAAGGGGATTCTCCTTCTTACTTTCACAACATCGAAACAGGACTGCGAAACATGGAATCTCCTGACTATGGCGGGTGGGGTGGTCGCTACGTCAAAGTTCGTGACAACACATGGCTTGACCCTGTTGCGAATCCCAATTACAAATATCCCGAAGGCAGATGGTGGGGGAACTCGGCTTGGGGATGTGAACGCTTGCGTGAAAACATTCCAAACGATACGGCACTCATAGCCTATCTCAAACCGATATGGCAATGGACGGAAGCCCTACAAAATGATTTTGCGTCTCGTGCCGATTGGTGTGTAAAACCTTATAAAGAAGCCAATCACCCCCCCCTCAGTAAAATTGGGTCATGCAACCGATTTAAAGGTTCGGGCAGTTAAAAAAGTAAAATTATCTGCAAAAGGAACAACTGACCCCGATGGCGACAAATTGACTTATCGTTGGTGGCAATACACTGATGCAGGCACTTACAAAGGAATGGTCGAAATACGCAATAATGGTAAAAAGAAAGCCTGTTTCAAGATTCCCAAAGATGCGAGCAAAGGAAAAACTATTAACATGATTTCACTACCGTACACATTTAAAAATAAAAAAAGTTGTTTGACATTATGAGATAAAAGACAAAAAGCAAGTGGGTACATTTGTACAAAACCACCTGCTTACACAATGTCTTTATACAAAAGTATCAAAAAAACGTTATTCGGTTTATATAAATCGAAACAAAAAGGTCATTCCAAGCGACGTTTGGTGACAATGGCTGGGATGATTACGGGTCTTTTACGCAGTAAAAAAGGAACCATCCACAGTATCGGGAAACGATTTCCGTCCAAATCAGACCTTGAAAGCCGCATAAAGCGGGTCAAACGGTCATTAGGGAACAAATGGAATGACTGGGAATTTCAGTATTTACCTTGTTTACAAAAGATTTTACACATTTTAAGTAAACAAGGTCACATCAAACTCATCATAGATGGCTCACAAATGGGTTCATCTTGTACTGCCTTGATGTTGAGTGTTTTGTGGGGCGATACAGCTATTCCACTCTGTTGGTTAGTACGCCAAGCCCCCAAAGGTCATTTTCCAAGTGAGATGCACAAAGATTTGGTCGAACAAATCGCCCCTATTTTAAAGGCAGTTCTACCTAAAAAATGCTACATCGTTTTACTCGGAGATGGCGAATTTAGCAACTGTTTGCTGCAACAAACTTGCCTTGATGTTGGATTTGACTATGTTTTTCGCTTAGCAAAAGATACACCTTTGTATGAAGATGAGGTTACTTTGGACGGTTTTAAGCCTAATAATATACCAAAAGACACTTTTTTTTATGCGCCTGATATTTTTATGACGGAAAAACGATTTGGAGAAGTCCATTTTGTCGCCTATCACGAAGCGCCATATGAAGACCCGCTTTACCTCGTGTCTAATTTAGATTTTCCGCCCTTGATTATAAAATACTATAAAGCCCGTTTTAGAATAGAAACCTTATTTGGTAATATGAAATCAAGAGGATTTAATATCCATCAAACGAAAGTCAAAAACCCAGATATTATTAACGGGTTGCTCTTAATCGTCTGTTGGGCGTATGTCTGGCTTGTCTTTCTTGGTAAATTTGCCAAAAAACAACCTGATTCCGCTAAATAGGCTCGGAAAGACAGGAATGATTGGTCTTTGTTGACACTCGCTTGGGCTTTCCTCGATTTTTGTACCGATATCGATGATGTTATTTATCTCAATTTGTCAATGAACTCGTCTTAATTTTAGACGAAATATTTATGTACGGTAGTGAAGTCCGTCAGTTTTTTACTGCCATTAAATCTGAAAATTAAAATAGTAACATTCCGTTTTAATTTTTGATAATAGACTTTCAATCTAAATGAAAACGGTTTGTTTTCATTTGTTTTATCGCTATAAAATGTTTTTTCTGCGGGTAAAAAAACAGAATCTATCAGTTCTTTGAAATTCATTCTTTTATCTTTATAACTGACCTATTGCAGTCAATAAATTGAAATTTCATTTAAGGACATAAAAAGTCGAATGATGCTGAACATCAGGGTGCACCTTTGATTTGTAGAAACTGAAATTGCTTTTCAATAGACAAGCTAATGTGCATTAAATTCGAATAAATCGCCTAATAAATTAGATGGTTTTTAACCCTTTTAAGGGTGAATCAGTATTCAAACAAGTAGATAAACTGGTTTTCTACAAATCAAAGGTGCGCCCAGAACATCATTTAAAAAATCGTGATATAAGCATCATTTTGAGTATACATTTTGTCTTTTCTTTAGTGTGTAAAGATTATTCAAAATCTCAAAATGATAGTTGAATTATTATCCTGTTTAATAAAGGAGCAGGCAATTTCAAGTATTCAAACCTTTGTTTTTTAAGGTTTTATGAATTGAAATCTTGTTCATGCCTGCCAAACCTCTTAAACTAACAGATAATATTTTCGGGTTTTGTGGTTTCACGAAAGTATAAAATGGTTTGTTTACAACATACATTTGACTTGTAAGATACAAACTTTAATTCATTTTATTTGTGCAATAGGTCAGAGAGTAAATAGACCCCAGAACTTATTTTAGCAATTGCGGCAGGATGCTTTTTGCCCATACTTGATAACCTTCGTCATTCAGATGCAATTTATCCGCTCTGAAATATTTGACTATGGGTTTTCCGTCTTCTCCTAAAAGACAAGAAGCCGCTTTGATGACCTTTACATTCGGTGTTTGCGCCGCATAAGCTTCAAACAATTGATTGGCTTCTTGGATTTTATCCCACACTGCCCAACGGCGCTCATTGGGTGAAATTTGAATCCAATAAATTGGCGTATTCGGATGCGTTTCACGAATGGTTTTGACGATGTATTTAAATATTTCTAAGACTTGACGCGGCGATTTGTCCTTTGCAGTAGCCGTAATATCGTTGCTACCTGTATAAAAAACAATTGCTTTTAATTTCGGATGTGGTGTCAAAATACGGCGAATATAATACGCCATATCCCAACCATTTGAGCCGCCATATCCGCGCTGAATAATCTCTTGAGGTGCTAAATCCGTCTTGATATTCGCCCATAAACGGATATAAGAACTGCCCGTCACGAGTATCGCATTATCAGAGTAGGTCTCCTTTTTATCCAGTTCTTCAAAGGTTTTGATGTCTTTTTCGTAACGAGACACCCCCTCAGTATTTTGACCCAATAGCGTAAACAACCAAAGTCCTGCTTCATCCAGAGCCTGTTCTTGCTTCTTTTTATCACTGTCTAAAGTATGCCCAGTGTTCTCAAATAATCTTAAACCCGTTGGAATACCTAACGATAAGGCACGCTCAAACTGAATGGTACTGCCATATTTGAAACCATGATAGGAATAAGAAGAATCAAAAGGAACGGTCTTATCGGCTGTACCATGTGTGAAAAACACGGGTGCATCTCCTTTATTTATCAGATTATAATCCGTCAACGCGCCCCAACAACTGATAACGCCCTTCACTTTTGAAGAATACCCTTCATTGCCTGTTGAACCTTCCAAACTGCCTAATTTTGCGGTGTTGATATAAGAAGGCACCTCATTTTGGTCGAGATAAGCCACATTTAAGGCTGCCATAGCCCCTGCTGAACCACCCATAACAAAAATTTGTGCCGTATCAATCCCATATTTATCCGCATTTTTTCTGAAAAAACGAATGGCAGCTTTGGCATCTTGAACTGCCCGATACATAGCCTCATAATGCGTCGTATCGTTATGTGGTTCTGTAATACCTAATCGATAATTGATAGAACTACTCACATAACCTCTTTTTGTTAAACCATAACAAAACAGGAGTGGATAGCCTTTGCCTTTTTCGCCATTTTGAAAGCCACCACCATGTATAAACACGACAAGTGGTCGTTTTTTGAGCGTATCAGCATGAGGGGAATAGATGTCTAAAAGTTGTTTTTCAGACTTTCCTTTGATGTTGACAGATTCGCCATATTGGATATCTATGAGCGAGTCAATCGTGCTGAATACCTCATTTTTATAGCGTTGTGCTTTTTGCGCAAAACTGATATTTACTAAGGTTACAAGTACTAAAAGCAATGCAACTCTATAAGACTTTGTTATTATAATCATTTATAAAAATCGATTTAAAGCGTTTTCATATCAAACACAAACCTGTGTTTGACATCTGATTTCAAGATACGGTCATATTTCAGCATAGCTATTGCCTCATACTTTTTTAGGCTCTTCGTAACTGTTATAGAAAATAGCCCTTGATTTTGATTTCATTCAACCTTCATCCCAAAGGTTTTCTAAAGTGTAACCACTACCTTCCAAACACCAAAAATCACCTTTGATATAACGATAATGTTGGTCTAAATTATTGATTTTCTGCATTTCTGATGACGAAAGTTCAATATCAGCTGCCTCAAGATTTTCTTTTAGTCTTTGTGAATTCACGGACTTTGGAATGACCGAAGTTCCTCTATTGACTGCCCAAGCGAGCATAATTTGTGCAGGTGTAATACCTTTATCATGGGCAATGTCTAAAATTGTTTTATTTTCAAACAACTTAGGTTCACCTTCTGTAATCCTGTTTGCAGGTCTATCCGCTGAACCAAGCGGGCAGAAACCAGTAAGAACAATATCCTTTGCATTGGCAAAATCTAAAACTTTTTGCTGTTGCAGAAATGGATGCAATTCTAATTGTAGGGCTTCTGGACAAATGCCCGTTTCGGCAATTAATTGATTAATTTTTTTGATGCTAAAATTTGAAACGCCGATATGCTTAGTCAATTGCTTGTCTTTTAAAGCTATCATTCCTTGCCAAGTTTCAGTTAGAGGGATGTGCTTTAAATCGACTATTTCGCTACCATTTTGAGGATAATTTACCTCGTTTATGAGTGCCACTGGCCAATGAATCAAGTATAAATCTAAATATTCGAGCTTCAAACTATCTAACGTTATTTCAATGGTTGGTTGAATGTCCGCTTTTTTGTGGCGATTATTCCAAAGTTTTGATGTAATCCAAAGCTCATTTCTGGTTACCTCCTTATTATCAATGGCATCTGAAATCGCTTGTCCAATTTCGTGTTCATTGCCGTAAATCAAGGCACAATCAAAATGACGGTAACCTATTTCGATGGCTTTTCTGACAGTTTGATAAATCTCACCTTTGGCTGATTTCCAAGTGCCTAAACCCAACACGGGCATTTTGTCCTTATTACTAAACTCAAGATATTTCATAAATTTTGATTTTGTTTTCAACTTAAAAAGTAATTAATCCGACCTATTTATTGATTCACTCCCAATTTACGTATTTCTGCCAGTTGTGTTGTTCTTTAAATCCCAGCACTTCACGGATTTTGCGATTTGAAAACAATGCTTCATGCTCTCCCAATTCACGGGTAATGGGTACATTGGGGAAGAATCTTTCAGCCAATTCTTTAGTGGGCATAAGGACACCGTTGTGGTCGTTGCCAGCATTGAAAACCTGATAGCCCAGACCGTCTTTTTTCAAACATAAATCCACGATTTGTCCCAAATCACGGGCATCAATATAACAGAAGGCATTCCTACGGCGCACTTCAGGGTTCTTAAAATAATGTGGAAACAGTTCAGCGTATTCGTATGGTTCAATCACATTGCCGATACGCAGTGCATAAATATCAAAACCGGACCGTCGCTGGAAGCTCCGTGCTGTTTTTTCATTGACAACCTTCGATAATCCGTAGCTATCCATCGGGTCAACGTCATAATCTTCTTCCAGAGGCAAGGCTTTAGGGTCGGTTTCCCCATCTGCAAAACAGATACCATAGGTGGTCTCTGACGAAGCAATAATAATCTTTTTAATGCCCAATTTAACAGCTGCTTCAATGACATTATAGGTGCCTATGGTATTGACCCGAAAAGTTTCATTATCAGGCTTGATTAAGATTCTGGGTACGGCGGCAAAATGTACGACCGCATCAAATTTTGGTACGCCATTACCTGGTTCCAATTCATCTAAGCCTGCATACGAACTCATGGCATTGAACATTTGTCCAGAATCTGTAATATCCGCTACCAGATTATCTACTCCCGGGTGCTCCAGAGGCTTCAGATCTACATTCAATACTCTATGTCCTTGTTCGAGAAGGTAGGGGATTACATGCTTACCTGCCTTTCCCGTTCCTCCTGTAAAAAATACGCGCATTTTAGTCATTTATACGTCAATTTTATAATTATTTTACTTGTTACTCATCGCCCGTGTTTGCGTTGTATATTCCATATTTTAAAAGATTTACTTCGATTGATACCATTTTTGCATTGTAAAAAAAGTCAATTTCTTAATCCCTTTATCGGAAACCACGCCTTTCCGATTGTAATAATCCTGTTTTGTCGGGCACAAGCGCAAAGGTGAGCAAAAATCCATCAAAATCCATCAAAGTCCAAGGACTTGCGCCACGCAAAAACGGTATTTTGTCTAACATGGCCACTTGATTTTTATAGATTCTATCCATGTATTCTTCTGTCCAAATTTCAGTTGGCTTGCCATGCAAACCTGCGACGGCTTCGCCACCAAATTTGCTCATAATCAATAGTTTCTGATGCTTTGAAGTCCATGTGGTGTTACCACAATCTTTGGGGTTTGGTTCAACGCGTTCTGATATACTGAGGGGTTCTCAAATTGCAAAAACCAATACGTCGGTACTTCCGACCACACCATCAAACCCATTTTTTCGGCTTCGCGCCCCATTGCTGTGTAGTTCTGATGAAGGAAAAGCAACACTGAATTATCGTAAAAAGGAAAGTTTTTTCGATAAGAATGATTCAATGAAAATCATTGAGAAAGCAATAACAAAAAGCCTGTTTTATCACTTACCTACACTATATATATATAGTGTAGGTAAGCGGAGTTATTACTTTTTCGGCTTTGATACATAATCACGAATATAGCCATATGAAGTCGGTTTAGAAATACCCATCGTCAAGTCAAATTAACATTCACATTCCCTGTTGCGCCAGATTGTGGAGAATCCATAAATAAGAAAGACACAACATTAGGAAGTTTGTTTTCAGCTTCTAATTGTGCAAGTGCAATCCGACCCACAATACCGCCCATGCTAATACCTAAAACCGAAATAGGCAACTTTGGTACCCCCTTGGTATAATGTTGATTTATCTGTATTAGCAGGTCTTTTGCTGCGGGAACAAGACATTCTTTTATAGAAGCTCCTCCCCATCCATAATTAATGACCCATATATCAGGAGCTTCTTTTACGTTGCTCATAAGTCCATTCACCAAATTATAGTAAGTTGATGGCTCGATATTATCATCAGCATCAAACCCCTCGAAAACAACAATCGCCCATGTCCCCTTTCCCGCGTATTTTTTGGCTATAGTTTGGTTTCTACCAGTATGTGAAACTTCAGATTGGAAAGTGAAGCAGGGCGTCTGAAGATTTGATGCTAAGGTAATGTTGTTCGGCGCATTCAATTTTATTTGCGAACTGATAGGTGTATTAACCTGAGCTTTTGAAAAACTACAAAAAAATAAGCATCAAAGCAGTTAAATAGACTGAAAATCGTAATAAATCTTTCATAACAAAAAATTTTAAGGAACGTGAAAAAAAATAAAATACCCTCGGTTTTTCCATAATCAAAATAGAAATGAGTATGTTATATCTTTCCAAATCCCTAAGTAAAAAAATGAAGAAACTTTATGAATGCAAAATAACTAAACATATCAAGGAAGCGTAAAAAGAGATTAATCATCTTAATTCTTAGATTCATAATAATTGTGCAACATTATGAGTCATTCTTGACATGTACTTGGATTTTTCAAACATCAATAGGATTAATATTGCATTTACTAAAAAAAAATCCTTCCTTTTTGCGATATCCATGCAGTCCAAACAAACGCTCGTTTGATTATACAATAACCTTAAAAATTGGGTTTGACAAAAACGGCTTTGAAATAGACTTTAATGATTACTTTTGCGGAAATAAAAGTACAGAAAATTGGTACACTAATCAAAGTCAAAATATCACTTCTATAAATTACATAAGTCTATACAATATGAAAATCGGTTACGCACGTATTTCGACAAAAGACCAAAATCTTGAATTACAAATTGATGCACTCAAAAAAGCAGGGTGTGAAATAATTTTTACGGAAATCGCTTCGGGTGCTAAAACCGATAGGGTTGAACTCGAAAAACTGTTGGCACAGATTAGAGTCGGTGATATTGTAGTCGTTTACAAACTCGACCGTTTAGGACGCTCATTAAAACATTTGTTAGAGGTCGTCGCGCAGCTTGGAAAAATGGATGTTGCGATTCAAAGTATTTCTGATGCCATAGACACAACAACAGCACAGGGGCGATTATTTTTTAATATTGCGGGAAGTTTTGCGGAGTTTGAAAGAGATTTAATCCGAGAAAGAACCAATGCAGGATTAGCCGCAGCTCGGGCAAGGGGGCGCAAAGGCGGGCGTAGAAAAGGTATGACCAAAGAAGCGGAGCAAAAAGCCATTTTAGCCGAAACTTATTATAAGGAGGGAAAAATGGGTGTCAATCAGATTGCAGAGGAAATTGGTGTTTCTAAAATGACGCTTTATAAATACCTAAGATATCGAAAGGTTGAGATAAGTGCCTATCAGAAATCCTCTTCAAGCAAATAAAATCAAACGAGCGTTAGCGTTGGTTAATTTTAACCTCGGCAGGGTTTCAACCCCTGCCGAGGTTGAGGTATTATGGGGTATCTCATTACTGTGGATGATAAATCCGCTCCGCATTTTTATAAACGTCTTCCTTTTTCAAAGTCATTGGTTTCGTTTTTTGATGCGAAGACAGCTCCATTTGGTCAGTATAATGCGGTGAATCTTGCTTACTTGAAGCGCCATACGCATTAACCGATTCGATGATGGGCAACCCTTCTTTTGGAAAACGCACCAACTCAACATAACCATCGCCATGTACGCCTTTCACCATACCATTTTTATAAGGAACAGAGCGCATCGGTGCTAAAACATCGGGCAATCCGCCTTGTGGCAACTCTTTATCGCCACGCACCAATTTTTGAATATCACCCAATTTTAAGTCGGTTTTACCAAAGGTTTTAAGCATTTCGGCTTTGGCTCGCTCCAATATCGAAATACTTTGTGCCTTTGTGATTGCCCCCGTTCTCGGAAATTCCTTCTGCGGTTCGGAGATGATTTTATACATAAAATAGAATGTAGCCGCCCCGATACTTTCGGCATCAGTACTTTTATTCCATTGATTGAGGTTATTAATGATGTCTGCAATATCAGGGTGTTCTTCCGCTTTTAATGAAAAAACAGCGTCAATATTGATTGGAAAAGCGTAGTTAGAAGGATACTGTCTGTCAAATTTTATCTTTTTAAAATCTTCAAATGACACTTTATCATAACCCGATAAAAGTTCTATAAAACGTTTGCTTCTATTGTTTTCAAGGGTTTCATAACCCATTGTAAGGTCAGTATTTTTTGGATTTTCGACCCCCTCAGTAGAATGGAACGGCGAGTGATTGGTGTTGAATACAAAACCACTTTGCGGTTGCAACACTTGTGGCAAATCTGCCACAGGATGAATTTTTGTCCATAAAGTTGCACTGGTATTGCCCGGCAGCGTTTTTTCCCAATTGAATTTTGGGTCACGAATCGGAATACGTCCGTTGCTGATGTAGTAAATTGTGTCAAAACGGTCGGCATAAACGATATTATAGCCCGGAATGGCAGCCATATTCAAAGCGGCTTTAAACTCTGTAAAATTCTTTGCTTTGTTGTAACGATACCATTGTTCCATGCCTCGAATCTCCATCAAAGCGGGCATTCTAAGCGAAAAAGTGCCGCGCTCTGTTATCATTGTCGGCCCATATTTACTCCAATAGGCTTTTCTGCGCACACCGACATTTACGCCTTTTACCTTCACTTTCAACGGCACATTTTTTTCTTCCAAAGTTTCCCATTTGCCATCAAATTTGTATTGTAGTTTATTCGTGGGGTTTATTTCTAATTGATAAATATCATATTTATCGGGATTGTTGACCGTATGTGCCCAACCTAAATTTTCATTACAACCATGTAAAATACAAGGCGCGCCCGGGAAATTTGCGCCCAAAATATTCAAACCTTCTTCGCTGCACAAATGCGCTTCGTAAAAAGCCACAATACCTTCCAACGGCTGATGTGCATTGATGTCGAGATACACCTGACCATCTGCCGTTTTGTTGCTATTGAAGGCAAAGGCATTGCTGCCACCTGTTTTGTAATTCTC
Source organism: Saprospiraceae bacterium (assembly GCA_043772905.1). Classification (GTDB taxonomy): domain Bacteria; phylum Bacteroidota; class Bacteroidia; order Chitinophagales; family Saprospiraceae; genus JAAFJT01. Next base: position 51,096 of record JAYVFS010000036.1, read on the forward strand.
TAAAAGCGGCACTTTGCCATTAAAAATAGACGATAAAGCCTTGTCCGCACCTGAAACGACACATAATTGCAAGACAACCATTTGCATTATATCTTTTGGTGTCACTGGAAAAGCCTTCTTCAACAAGACTTCTTTTGGGTGTTTGGCAGCATAAGCGTTCAATCCTGCGCAATAACCTTCTAATAATTTTTTAAAATCTGGACTCAAATCACGCTCATATCGCTCCTCGATCAATTCTGGAATCCGCAACAAATGAACGATATAATCTATCGAAGCACCTTTTTTGCCTTGATATTGTCCCAAAAGGGCTTTGCCACTTATCACAATTTGTTGAATCGTTGCAAAGTCATCTTCTGAATGGGCATAAGCCAAACCGTAAGCCACTTCAGGATCCGTTTTAGCGAAGATATGCGGTACACCATATTTGTCTCGCACAATATCAATTTTAGTTGGGTCAATTTGTGCATACACAGAAATGGTTAATACGTGAAGGCTTAAAAAGAGGAAAAGCTGTTTGGACATTGTTGTTTTTTAAAGATTGTGATTGACGTTATTAGCAATTAAAAAATCAAGACAAATGTATTTATTATTTTTTCAAAACGGTGACCAAAGCCTTTCCCAATATTTCATACCCCTCAGCATTCGGGTGCAAACCATCAGAAAACAGTTTTTCATCAATTTGACCTGTTATTAACAAGAGATTCGACCCAATATCAGCGTATTGCGCACCATTTGCCCCTGCGAGGTTTTGAAAACCCTTATTCAAAGTAACAATACGTGCCTCTTGTGCGCGACGTGGATACAAGCCTAAAAGATAGATTTTCGCTTGTGGTTGTCTTGTTTTGATGGCTTCAATCAGCAGTTTTAAACCACTGATAATGTCTTCATCTGTATTAATCAGCAAGTTATTTGTGCCAATATTGATAACAATTTTTTCAGGCGTTATACCTTCCAATTCGTCATGATAAACCCGCCACAAGATATTTTCAACTCTATCCCAACCAAAACCAAAATTACGGGCTTGAAGCGGTTCAAGGTATTTCTGCCATGAATCTGCGCCTTTTATACGGTTATTCAAGGGTTTTCCACCCCAATTATGCGTGATGGAATTGCCAATCATCAACACTTTTGTCGGTTCTGTTTTGTTCAAAGCAATCATTTCGTAGTGTCGGGCTTCCCAATTATAGCTGCCAGGTTCTCTATTTTGGCGCGTTGGTATTTGCGTAATGATGGTGCCTTTTGGCTCATTAAGTATCTCTCTTAATTTCTTTTCATACGCTTCTGCATAACGCATCATGCCGTAGTCGTTGGGGTGCGTGCCGTCCACCATGGCATCTAAATCCAAGTTTATTTCATCAATTTTCAAGGTAAACAGCGCAGAAACGCCTTCTTTTTGCAGTTTTTCAAACGCATCTCGCAAACTTTGATTGGCATCTTCAAACAGCTTTTGTCTTTCGGGCATGAGGTACCCCTCAGTATAACCCGCATGTTCGGTCAATAAAATAGGCGTTGTTGGGTGTTGCAAACGAATACTTTTGACGGATTCCATTATGCGTTTTTGCAATTCGACATCGCCTATACGTGCGCCTGTCAAATTGGGCAAACAGTCCAAAACATAGACTTTTGCATCTATTTCATTGATAAAATCAATCAGTTCTTTTTCCAATTGCCCATTGCCAGAAAAAGCTAAATTGATAACAGGGCGATCAAATTTACGGGCAATAATATTCGTCCAAGCCATGCCCGGGCGCGACGCACAAGCTCCTTGTGCGATGGACGTACCATAAATAACAATCGGTTTTTCACTCATTTTTGCCAAAGGCGTAAAGTCGCTGCCCGTTGGCACACCAATTTCTAAATCTCTGATGGTATTGTACAGCGGCAAATACAGGCGGTATTCACGACCCAATTTGTGGTACTTGTCATTGGGTTTTAGTTTATCAAAATTATAAGAAACAGTATCTTTAAAACTGTATTTTCCATTGCAAAAATGCCACGTGCCATCGCTGTCAATGGCGTATAAATCCACACCACTCACACCAGTTGCGGGCATATGCGACATCGCGACATTGCCCGACACCTTATATCTGACCACAATTTGAGGCGCATTGCTGATGAAACGAATGGACAAACCCGCGCTGTTTTTCGATAAATTCCAAACAGGTTTGCGTACCAAAGCCTCGGCACGTGGCGGCAAACGGAACAAAGAATCGGACATTTCGCTCGACCACATTTGTCCCTCAACAACTGGAAAAGCACTGTTTGACGGTTTCCACCAAGATAAAGTGGTGGTATTTTGAGCCAAAAGGCTGTTGCTTGATGCCCATATACTGAGGGGTATGATGAGCCATAAAAGAAAGGCGATGCGTTGGTTTTTCATGCGCGTTTTTTTGAAGCAAATATATCCTTTTTGGGTGATTTTGCGGGTTAATACCTTATTTTCTCCCACGCCTCCCCTATTTTGTTAAACGACAGGGACATTTTGTAGGACGACAAAACAATTTTGCGGTTTGACAAAAACATTTTGCGCGCCGACAAAAATGTTTTGTCGTTGACATGAACATTTTGCAGGACGACAAAAATGTTTTGTGGTTTGATTTAGACATTTTGCACGTTGACAAAAATGTTTTGTCGTTTGACATAGACCTTTTGTAAGCCGACAAAAATGTTTTGTGGTTTGACATGAACATTTTGTAGCCGACATTTCCCACAGAAAAATTTAAAATTGCTATTTATTGATTTTTCAAATTTTTATTATTTTAAACCATTTTGATTAAAATAAATTCAATTATAAT
>JAYVFS010000037.1:0-5767 GCA_043772905.1 Saprospiraceae bacterium
GTCTTTCGTTCTCATCTATTTTCTTACCTTTTATGGTTTGCCAACTTTAAAGATATGGAAAATAGGGGGAACTTTTTTTTTACCTTAACACGCCACTTCCCGACCCCTCACCCAAATCAAAAACGATTCGTATCAAAAACGATAAAGCTACTTTTATCGGTGCGGATGGTAAGATTATTAGAGAAACGGATTTTAAGGTAGATGCCCTGACTTCAAGTCTCAAAGAAATGATGCGACTTGCAAATGGTTCAAGTTCGTCTGATGATTTCGACAAAATGCTGTCTGACGCACGGAAAGATGGTGCGCTTATTCAAGATTTGGGAGACGGCGTATTCAGCCTGACCAAGCAGTTGACAACATCGGCAGAAAAGGTAACCGTCACGGTTGATAAAACAATCGGGCGTATTATCGGCAATGCGGTCAAAGATGCTAACGGAAAACTTAGATATGCTGTCATCTACAATTACGAGCGTGGTGATGCGCCTATTCTCAAAAATGTTATTCAACGTGGCTACAAAACTACGCCGAGTGGCATTTTTATGGTATCACAAAAGATGATACAATTCCATAAACTGGAAATGTCAGGTACTTTCAAAGATGGCAACACATCAGGACTTTATTAAACCCTATTATTCATCAAAACAGAATTTCAGAAATGAAAAATATCAAAAATCTGCTTTTACTTTTTGCTCTTGCAATTTTGACAGAGCAAGGACTTTGCCAACGCGATGTTATGTTAGTACATGGCTTTGGTGATAATAATTCTGCATGGAACGTTTACCAGCCTTTTTTGCAGGGCTTTATTGGACAACCAACAGCCAGCGTTTTTAGGAGAGGCTATGTAACAGGACAAGGTGTCCAAAGGGGAATCAACGATGTTACGAGTTTCTTATCTTCTGACAATCAAAGGATTGCCATTGGTCAAAGTATGGGCGGCATCGTTCTGAGAGAAAGAGACAGGCAAGTTCCTAATACGAGTTTTGGAGGCATAATTACATTAGGTTCTCCGAATCGAGGGGGCGCACTTCTCAATGCTTTACAGAACGGTACTGTTCAAGCTGAATTACAAGATGGTTGTTCAGAAGTGACTCAAGCAGTTGGCGCAGGAACTGCAGCATTGAGTTTTAGCCTTCCAATCGGTAGCCATTTGTTTTTCGGAATAGGCACGAGTATAGCGATTTTTAGCAATCGCATTTGCAGTGAAATAATTAATCAAGTAAACAGCAGTTTACCGACTGCTACCGCACCGCAAACTGTTGCTGACTTGTCTGAAGGGTCACAGATTATCAACGACCTTACAAATTCAAATACACCTACTTTCAAAATTGGCGTATTTGGTGTCGAAAACAGCCCTGTTCATATGCGGGTATTGAGCAGTTTGCAAAATGACCCTTTTGGACAGCCTTTGGACGCTAATAACACAGACCAAGAATTGGTTGATTTGTTCAATACTGTTACGGATGTTGTTTCAATTGCTCAAGATGTCTTTACAGTTGGTGCAGTCATATATAGTGTTGGTGCTATTTGGTACTGGCCTTTACTTATTCGAGCAGCGACTTATGCTTGGGCAGCTTATGAATTTTCAGATGCAGGACGTTGGTTAGCTCAAAGTGAGTCAAAATGGCATGCAATTATCGGGGCGGGTGGCTTTTTTGCAGAACGTCAAGGCATGAGATGGCTGACATCAACTTGTCAACAACAGTTAGATGCTGCGTTTGACTTATATGAACAGCAGCAAATGACGCGACAGCAATGGTCTCTCATACGACAAACGATTATGTCTGACCCGAACTGTTTTGAAACAGTCGTTTCCGAAGTATTTATTCCAATCAACAACCAAAGTGATGGGCTTTTCAATGCGGGAACGCAACGAATTCCAAATGACCCGTTTGACCCGACTCATGTGGTCAATCTTCAAGTAGACGGGGTTAATCATCGAGAGTTTTATAACCACTCCAATATGACTCAACAATTTAGAGACATTTTTCAGGGCAGGTCGGGAGCTAACAATTTTTTTAAACTTTTATAATTTAAAAGATGAGACAACACTTTTTTTATAGTCTCGTCTTTTTAGTTGTATTGGGCTGCTGCAAAGAACCGCAGCAGCCTAATACGGCTAATACACCTGAGACTATTTGGAAAACACCCCTCAGTACAGGGGCTGAAACAGTATCAATGAATCCTGTTTTCTATAAAGACTTAATAGTTTATTGTGCTAACGATGGAAGTGCATTAAAATCTAAATTAGTAGCCCTCAATCGTAACACAGGTAAATTGGTTTGGGAATATCGCTATAATGATTATGAAGTAGGCGATTTTTCGATTAGTGATTCCTATTTACATAATAACACGCTTGTCTTTCCTGTATTAGGAGGTGACAATAGACGAATAGTAGGCATAAATCTTGACAATGGTACAAGAATGTGGCAAAATTTAGAACAAGGAATAAGGTATGAGTTACAGGGCTATAAAGATAAATTTTACAGCCTCCGACTTTTAGATAGAGGGACAAAATCTGATATTATGGTCGGAGATGTCAACACAGGTAATTTGCAAATACTCTATTCAGTTTCTCAAAATAATGCTCCTGCACATATCGAGAAAATGAATGTTTACGATGATGTCAAGGGACACAAGTGTTTAGCTTTTTTAATAGCAACTTCAGAAAACTTTTCGTTTCAGAGGATTAACTATAGACTCGTAAAATACAATCTTGATTCTAATAAGGTCGCTTATGAAAAGCAATTAGATTACTTAGACCCAAAAGCAAATTATTGGTTGAATGGCTATCAGAATGGTAAGTTTTGGTTGAATTCTATTGGTACTTATTTCTACGCCCTTGATGAGCAAACAGGTACAGAAGCCTTAAAAATTCTCATTCCAACGTCAAATCAAACAGGCGTAATGTCCTTAGCGGACGGCAAAGTATTTATATCAACCGAACAGACAGTATATGGCTACGATGCCAATAGTGGTACACGTTTATGGCGAGAAGAAGGCACTTCTGGTGGCTCTACGAGCAGGCAGCTTTACCACAATGGCGTACTTTACTTTACAAGTAGAAGTAACGGAAAGTTTCATGCTATTGATGGCAGCACAGGAAAAAGTATTTATCACGTCGTTTCACCTGATAAAAAAGGAAATGGACAAGGTGGCTTTGACACAGCTATAGCCTTAGATACAGTCAATAAGCGCATTTACACAGCTACTTATTTTAGTGCAATATGCTATAAAATGCCAAAATAAAGCTCAAATACTGAGGGGGGTAAAAAATTCGCCCATCATCGCATCTACGCCAACCGCCGCCAAAGCCCAACGCACAAAGCCAACGCAGGCGGCGGTATGCGTAGATGCAACCGTTCCCTGCAACCAAAAAAAAAGCCGTTCTTCGTTTAAACAAAAGGAAGTAATTTAAAAAATATAATATAAGAAAAAGTATTAATTTTGCAAACTAAAAAGATTAAAAACTAACAAGTATTTAAGAAAATACCTTAAAAGCATCATAAAAAGTGAAAAAATATATAGACTACAAAAATGAAATTTCAAACTCTGAACTTTATGACGGACTAGTTGGGTTTGGATTATTTGCTGAAAAAATTCCCAACTTCTTGACAAGCGAAGATTTTTTAACATTTACGAAAACACTAACATTTCCTGTAAGCGAAAAACCGAAAGACTATATTCGGTATTCAAGTATGAGAAATATCAATATTCCACGACCATTAGCAATTCCTGAACCTTTTGCTTATGCAAATCAATCTAAATCGTTATCAGACAATTGGCTTGCTTTACAAAAGCATTTCTATGATAAGACAAATTGTGATAAATTTAAAGTAAGTAGGATACATCTAAGAAAACTAACAGGTAAATCAGAACTTTTTGAAATGAATTATAAAAACTTTTCAAAAGATGGTGAACCAGAACAAGATATAGTAATAAAAAGTAAATACATTGTATTTGCAGATATTTCAAATTGTTTCCCAAGTATTTATAGCCATTCTATTTCTTGGGCATTAGTAGGTAAAAGTAAGGCAAAAGAAAAATCAAAGCCTTCAGATAAGCATGAATGGTTCAATCAAATTGATTTTAACACAAGAAATTTGAAATATGGAGAAACTAATGGAGTTCTAATTGGTCCACATTCTTCAAACCTAATTTCCGAGATTATTCTTGTGACTGTTGACCATGAACTTTCCAAACAAGGCTTCAAATATGTTAGAAACATAGACGATTACACGTGTTTTGTAGATTCATTTGAAGAAGCAGAGCGTTTTTCTTTGCATTTATCAGAGGAATTAAAAAAGTATGAATTAGCCTTAAATATTAAGAAATCTAAAATTATTCCTTTACCGCAGGCAAGTGTAAAGAATTGGGTAACAAAATTAAATCATTTTAATTTTACAAATACATATTTTGTAAAAGGTATCGAAGCAATTAGAGTTAAAGAACTCAAAGGTTTTTTGGATTTTGCAATTGAATTGATGTTAGAAGAAAATTCAGATGCTTCAATACTCAATTACGCAATAAAAATTATTTCAAACAAGCACTTAGATAAAAATGCTAAGGATTATTACATTAAACAAATTCATCATTTAGTATTACTGTACCCATATCTAATCAATCTTTTAGAGAAAAAGGTTTTTGAGCCTCACAAAATCGATAAAGGAATAATCAAAAATATAGCAAAGGATATTTATGAATACGGATTAAAAAAGAAAATCTATGAAGCCTGTTCCTTTGCAATTTATTGGGCATTAAAATTTGATTTTGATTTAGCAATTTCTACGATAAAAGATGACTCAATTGGCTCATTGGACTGTATTTACATGACAATTTCATTTATTTATGATAAGAAATATCATAAAAAAGCATATTTGAAAGAATATAAAGACCAAGCAAAACTTCTTAAAAAAGATGATTTTGACCGTTATTGGTTGTATATTTACGAAACACTGCCTTGGGATATTTTGCCAGACAATTATAAGGTAATGAAAAAAGGAGGGCTTACTTTTATCAAAAAAGAATTTCTCTAACTAAATAAGTATTCTTGAATAAAGCAAAATTTCAGAGAAATTTAAGGCACTAATTATTTTAAGAAATGGAAAAATACTGAGGGGGTAATTGACAAGCCGAGACAGATTTTAACAATTTTTCAGGGGATATTTAAAGAAAAAATAGCCAAAATTGGCAAAAATACTGAGGGGATAAAAAATTGAGCGTCATTAAAAAAAGCCGTTTATACGACTACAAAAAATAAAAAAAATGCTGTTTTAACGACTATAAAAAAAATAAAAAAATAAAAAGGCTAAACTGAAAAGCCAAAAAAAAACGTCATCGAACACCGCACCCCCGTTGCGACATGAAGTTACTTTATGAACTGTGAAACGTTGATTATCAACAAATTGCACATAGATACTCAATGATTTCACCTCTTGTACGACCAAGAGTTTCCAGCTATGCCGTGCATTTCGAGTAATTGATTTGTACGAAGCGCATAGAATTAAAGCCTCCCCCGAAAGGGATAAGCACCGAGCCGTGAGGCGAGGTCAAAGCTGCGAATCGCATAGCGGTGGAGGGAATGGAAGGATAATAGGCACAACAGAAGTGAACCGTTTTAAGCATCGTTACGTTGGAACAGCGAAAGCGATTACACATCCCAATTTTCGGGACTAAACGCTGTGGACAAAAAGTCAAAAGGAGAAGGTACATAGTTCGGGAGCTCAATGTACGTCGTTCAAATTCCTTCGGTGTAGTGACGGGTGCTAAG
>JAYVFS010000038.1:0-18325 GCA_043772905.1 Saprospiraceae bacterium
CTACTAAACCCTTCTTCGGCTTCGGCTGGATTGAAACTTCGTAATTCATTTTATTTAAATTTATAATGTGTGACTACTAAACCCTTCTTCGGCTTCGGCTGGATTGAAACTATTCTTCATGTTATTTACATTGATTAGTTATGAGCCTACTAAACCCTTCTTCGGCTTCGGCTGGATTGAAACTGTTACCTCACAAGAAGAAAGTTCATTTTCAATCTCGCTACTAAACCCTTCTTCGGCTTCGGCTGGATTGAAACTGTCTCGTCATTTTTCCCTCGATTTTGAAGGCTACTACTAAACCCTTCTTCGGCTTCGGCTGGATTGAAACTGCACACACAAAGCATTGATATACAAAGAATTGTGCTACTAAACCCTTCTTCGGCTTCGGCTGGATTGAAACGAGGATAATGAATTCTTTCAGTTTCTAATCATCTGCTACTAAACCCTTCTTCGGCTTCGGCTGGATTGAAACCAATATTATGCAAATTTAAAAATTAAATAAGATGCCAGCTACTAAACCCTTCTTCGGCTTCGGCTGGATTGAAACTTCATAAGGCGTTGTGGTGGGGTCGTTGCCCTTGTCGCTACTAAACCCTTCTTCGGCTTCGGCTGGATTGAAACCCAAAACTCTGTTGTTTTATTTTTCATTTTGTTGTATCTACTAAACCCTTCTTCGGCTTCGGCTGGATTGAAACCGAATGTTTTTGTAGTTAAAAACAAACCCACCTTACTGCTACTAAACCCTTCTTCGGCTTCGGCTGGATTGAAACAATTCCTTTACAGTTGGTCCAGTTGTAATGCTCTGACTACTAAACCCTTCTTCGGCTTCGGCTGGATTGAAACTTTGATACTGACATAACTCCTTTTTATTTTTAAAATTCTACTAAACCCTTCTTCGGCTTCGGCTGGATTGAAACTTGTTAAAATTTTAAACGTTATTGATAAATTGATGATTCTACTAAACCCTTCTTCGGCTTCGGCTGGATTGAAACAAACCTGTACCCATCAAGCCACCCGATAAGGTTTTACTACTAAACCCTTCTTCGGCTTCGGCTGGATTGAAACAACAAATCGGGAAAGCTTTCAGTGAAACCGTTTTCTGCTACTAAACCCTTCTTCGGCTTCGGCTGGATTGAAACACTCAATCTTGAAAACTCAAAAGGTGTCGGTATCATTCTACTAAACCCTTCTTCGGCTTCGGCTGGATTGAAACATCAAATAAGTCAAAAGCCTTGTAATAAACTAAATTTCTACTAAACCCTTCTTCGGCTTCGGCTGGATTGAAACATAAGCATACAAGGCTAATGCCTGTTGATGCTTTTATCTACTAAACCCTTCTTCGGCTTCGGCTGGATTGAAACTAGTTTATTACAAGGCTTTTATAGATGACTTATTTGACTACTAAACCCTTCTTCGGCTTCGGCTGGATTGAAACATGCCATTTCAAAGTATTTTTAAATTAGATAATTGTCTACTAAACCCTTCTTCGGCTTCGGCTGGATTGAAACATAACTTGGATCAGTTTTAAAACCATTTCTTGCATTTTCTACTAAACCCTTCTTCGGCTTCGGCTGGATTGAAACTTTGCCTGTATAAAGACTGTACCCAGTGCAAATAGTCACTACTAAACCCTTCTTCGGCTTCGGCTGGATTGAAACACTTGATATAGACGTTTTATAAGTATAGAATTAGTTCTACTAAACCCTTCTTCGGCTTCGGCTGGATTGAAACTTTTTTTACTCTTGTTGCTTCGATTAATTCACCCGCCTACTAAACCCTTCTTCGGCTTCGGCTGGATTGCGCCCCCCGCCCCAAAGGGGAGTCCGACAATGAGAAAGGTGTGTCCAATCTATTTACATCACTTCACATCATTGATATAATTGCTATCGTACTCCCCTTTGGGGTCGGGGGGCTTCGGCTGGATTGCGCCCCCCGCCCCAAAGGGGAGCCAGACTTTGGGAAAGTGAATTATAGTATCATATTGATTATTTCCACACATTTTTAATGAGTCAGAGCGTACTCCCCTTTGGGGTCGGGGGGAGTAAACTATTCGAATAAAAAGAGAGCAATTATTTTGTTGATTGAAAGCAATGTTTTATTTTTGTTACCAAACCGTGATAAAAATGAGAAAACCAATGCACTTCCGAGCACCGCCACAGATATTCGCCAATGCGAAAAAGCTTCGCGAACATCGGACACCCGCCGAAATCATCTTATGGGAAGCCTTACGAGAAAAAAAATTAGCAGGCTTCAGGTTCAGACAACAACATCCAATAGAAGATTATGTCTTGGATTTTTATTGTCATTCAGCACATTTAGCCGTTGAATTAGATGGCGAATACCATTTCACAGAACAACAACAAAGATTGGATGATAATCGAACCGCACGTTTATCCTTTTTGGGTGTAAAAATCATTCGGTTTAGCAACTTTCTGGTTCTACATCATTTAGAAACTGTTTTATCTGATATTAGGCAAGCACTTATAGAGTGTTCGTACTGACATTTCCCCCGACCCCAGAGGGGAGAAAGCGGCAAGACTCCCCCCGACCCAAAGGGGAGTAATCGGCAAGCCTTCTATGATTAAACAGCAAAAGCCCCCTCCGGGGGTTGGGGGGAAGTCCACGCGAAAGTAATCGGCAAGCCTTCTATGATTAAACAGCAAAAGCCCCCTCCGGGGGTTGGGGGGAAGAACCTCAACCCTCAAAACACCCCCCTCAGTATTTCCTGCTTAATCCCCGCCTTCAAAGGGTCAACACCCAGTTTTTGTTTCATAACAGATGCATAAACAGAACGGAAATCGTGTTCATGTTTCAAATCACCATTGTTTAGGTCATCGAAATTCGGGTTAGAACCGATGATTTTACCAGAGTTATTGCCGCCAATGATGAAAAGCGGTGCGGCTGCACCGTGGTCAGTGCCACTGCCGTTGTCCTTGACGCGGCGACCAAATTCACTGAAAATCATGAGCGTCACATTGTTCAACATATTGGCAGCCACCATATCATCATAAAACGCTTTGACGGATTCAGACAGCTCCGTCAGCAATTGTTTTTGTTTACCCAACTGATTGGAATGGGTATCAAAACTGCCCAAACCTGTGTAATAAACAGGTGTATTCAAGCCACCTTTAATCATTTTCGCCATCCAACTGAGGTTTTGAGCTAAACCATACTTTGGATACTGCGGGGCCATATCTTTCGATTTCGTCAACGCTTTTTTGATTTGGTCAGAACCTTCAAACGAACCAATCATCAGTTTGCGGACAAAATCGAGGTTCGAGTTTTCCTCCAAAGGGTCTTCTTTACTTTCTTTGATAACTCTCAACATACGTTCAAAACGCTGCGGGTCTTGCATCGTCAAAGCATGATTGTTACCACCTCTCAACGTGAGGCTGTCAATATTGTCGAGATTCAAAGCCCCAAGCGGGTCTTCTGGTGCGCAAGTGGCATCGAGATAGCGACCCAACCAACCCGTATTGAGGTATTCGTTGCTGGCTGAACCTGTTTGCCAAATCTCAATACTCCTAAAATGCGAGCGATTGGGATTCGGATAGCCGACATTTTGAACGACGGACAGGTGTCCTGCTTGCTGAATATCTGCAAAACCTTTCATACTTGGGTGCCAACCCATGCCACCTTCGGCAGCTTTCAGAACTTGATCTTTTGGAATTGCAATTGTCTTCCGAAGGTCGTAATACTGAGGGGTACTGTAAGGAATAAATGTGTTCAAACCGTCATTTCCGCCGTTGAGTTGAATGACGACGAGGATATTCTTATCTGTCGAAAAACCATTGTATAAGCCATTGGACGGCATCGCCGAAAGGAACTTTGGCAAAACGAGCATACCGCCCGCTGTTGTACCCACTATTTTGAGGAAATCTCTTCTATTTTGCATGATTGGATAGTTTTAAAATCAATAAATCTGGAACTCTGGCGATTTCATGATGTGTTCAGCCACGCGCGTCACCGATTGTTGTGCATTGTCTGCTTTCGCATCAAAATCGTATTTCAAAATGCGTTCACAATCGGCTTGTAATTCTTGGGGCACCGCAAAAACGAGCCGCTCGGTCAAGTCTTTGATGATGTCTTTATTGTTCGTCAAAACCGTGTTCCAACGCAATTCTGGCATTTTGATGTCTTGATTTTTGTTCTCCATCATCGTTTCCATGGTCATACCGACATCTTCGGCGGCATTTTCTTGTTTGCGGTTGTATTTGATATTCTCTAATGGTTTGCCATTCGCCAAAAGCGCAACGACACTCACCCGTTGCAATAGTTTTTGAGAACTCAACCACGACCGACCACCGTCCCAACCTTTGACATTGGGCGGATACAACAGCCTCATACCTTGTCCAACAAAATAAGGTTGCGTCACGCGTATGGGCGGTACGTCTAACTGAAATTCATGGAGCAGTTGCAACAAAAAAGTCGTTGGGTTTTTGATTTTCATGCCTTGACTTTTGGCAAAACGTTCATCGCGCACCAATTTTTCAATCATAGGTTTCATCTCAAAATTTGCTTTCCGAAATGCCTTTGTATAATCTACAATCAACGCCGGCGAAGGGTCGTCAGTGACAAAATACTTCAAAAACTTTGTCATCAAACGTTCACCCGCTTTGGGATGGTCAAAAATGATATTGACCATATCGTCTGCTTTCCAATTGCCTGTTTTGCCGAGATAGGTTTTGTCGCCCGTGTCTTGCCAGATTTTGTAATATTGACCGCCATCATCGCCAATATTTAAGCCTGCCAAAGCCCTTGCGCCTTCTTTGATGTCCCCCTCAGTATAATTGCCTACACCGAGCGTAAAAAGCTCTAACAATTCACGACTGAGGTTTTCGTTGGGTGTTCTAGCTCTGTTTTGGGTATTGTCAAGATAAGCCAACATCGCATTGTCGTACAAAATGCGCCGTGTCAATTCCTTATAATTGCCAAAAGCCATTTCCCGTAGCAAATTGTTTTGCCGAAACATAGCGTAAGAAATCTTTACCTTTTGCATATCCGAAACAAAGTGGTTGTGCCAAAACAAAACCATCTTTTCACGCAGTGGAAATGCTTCTTTTGACATTTTTTCCAACCACACATGTGCGATACCAGCAGACCGCAATCGTTCCGTTACAGCTAATTTCTTTTTGTTATCGGCACTCATTTGTTTGATTTCACGCAATTCTTTTCTAGTGCGAGGCGCATCAGCGAGGGATTTAGGTTCTTCCATACTGAGGGGTGTCTCAAAACTCTTTTTTAAGAAATTTTCGATACCGAGACGGCTGATGGTTTCTGCTTGTGCATTCGTAAAGCCCAAGCGTTGACTGAGGAAAAAGGATTCTTTCATGTTCTGTATTCTTTGAAAAACGATAATTTAATCATTCATGTTTCCATAAGACTTTAGACTATTCGCAAAGGTTTAACAGCCCTTAGATAAATGCGGGGATTAAAAATTAGATTAAGTTTATAAAAGGGGTGAATGTATTTTTTTAGAACAATAGTTATCAAATTGATAATTATTAACTGTTTTTATTGACAAGTATTAAACGATTGTTCAAAAATTGGAAAAATAATGTGAATCTGTAAAATGGACGCAACATACTGAGGGGGTACTTACTGAAAAAATTAGATATTTGCGCCATGAAAATTATAGCCATAGGAGATATTCACGGCAGAGATGCTTGGAAAAGGATAGATGTTGACGCTTTTGATAAAGTTGTTTTTATTGGTGACTATGTGGACAGCCGCCATATATCCGAAGAAGATATTATCAATAATTTCAAGGAAATCATTGAATTAAAAAAAACATTGCCGGAGAAAGTCGTTTTGCTTTTGGGCAATCACGACGTCCATTACTTGTTCTATCCTGATTTTCCACAGAATGGTTTTATGAAAAACAGCCAAGAGGCATTGACCGAATTGTTTGTGGCAAACAAGGATTTATTCCAAGTGGCTTATGAAGTGAAGAACTATTTGTTCACGCATGCAGGCGTTTCGAAGACGTGGTATGGCGAAAATCTCAAGTATTTTGGCTCTAATCCAATATCTCTCGCAAACATTTTAAATGATATGTACCTTAATGAAGATGCTCGCGAAGTCCTGTTTCAAGCGAGTCGTTTGCGTGGCGGAACAGATCCCTTCGGTGGCATTGTTTGGGCAGATAAATCGGAGACAGATGATGATTATTGGTTCGGTTATCACCAAATCGTCGGTCATACCAAAGTCTCCGAATTTGAGCATTACGAATGGGCAAACCTTGAAACATCCATCACTTATATTGATGTTTTGACAGTATCAGATACTTTTTATGAATTAGAAATTTAGGAGAGACCACTGATGGGGCAGATACGACGGATTTTCACTGATTTTCTTTTTGTCATCCTCTATGGAACTAAAAAAAAATCAGTGAAAATCCGTCAAATCAGTGTCATCAGTGGTCTCCCCAATCATCAATCACAAATCATCAATCAAAAAATGGTTCAAATATTCGTCACAGGCGGCACATTCGACAAGGAATACAATTACATCACAGGCGAATTGTATTTCAAAGACACGCATCTCAAATCCATGCTCGAACGCGGGCGTTGTACGATTGATTTTGATGTCAAAACCTTAATGATGATTGACAGCCTCAAAATGACAGATGCTGACCGTCAAATCATGGCGCATAATTGCCGAATGGCGGCAAGCGATAAAATCATTTTGACGCATGGCACAGACACCATGGTCAAAACAGCGGGTATCATAGCCGCAGAAAACATCCCAAAAACGATTGTACTGACGGGTGCGATGGTGCCTTATGCTTTCGGTACTTCGAGCGACGGTTTTTTCAATCTCGGTTCTGCTTTGGCTTTTGTTCAAACATTGCAGCATGGTGTTTATATCGTTATGAACGGTCGTTATTTTGATTACAATAAAGTTAAAAAGAATACACAAACAGGCAATTTTGAAGAGATAAATTAAATTAATGGATAGTTGATAATGGATAATTATTATCCATTATCCATTATCCATTATCAACTATAAACTAAATCATGGAATACATAGGCTTATTATTCGAATTCGTTTTTCTTGCCATAGGTTTTTTTTCTTATCGTTTTGCGACAGGGAAAATGCGTTTTTCGCCTTCTACTAAACCCATGGCAGACCAATTTCGCAAAGAAAACGGCACATGGATGCGGCTACTTGGCTTGGCTTTAACAGCGATTATGAGCGTTGAAATTGTTTTACACATTTTTCAAATGGTCAAAGGGTAAAAATTTGGTTCTGTGACAATTTTTGTGGTGCGCTGCATAAACATGAAATATCCCGAATTTTCTAACAAAATAAATTATCACTTGAAAAGCGTCAACTATCCCAATTCCGAAGGAATTAAATATGAATAACCCTAGATGAAATCTACGGAAAATCAAGGGATTCTGACACAATTCCGAAGGAATTGAATATGTAAAATCGTCGTTAATCGCTTGATGTTCAACTCTTTCAGAGTTGGGAGACTGCTTTTATTATTCCCGTAGATTTTTATCTACGGTTATTCATATTTAATTCCTTCGGAATTGGAATAATTGGAGTGTTTTAATATTTAAATTAAATGTTAGAAAATTCGGGATGTTTCATGTTGGACGTTCATTTCGTCTGTTTTTTACTTCGCCCACAAAAAATGTCAGAGAACGAAATTTTTAATAACTCATAACTCATAACTCATAACTCATACAATGTTAATTACTTACGACGATTTTCATAAAGTCGAAATGCACATCGGCACCATTACAGCCGTCGAAGATTTTCCAGAAGCACGCAAACCTGCTTTTAAACTGATGATTGATTTTGGCGAAGACATCGGCATCAAACACAGTTCAGCCCAAATCACCGTTTTATATACCAAAGAAGACTTGTTGGGCAGGCAAATTATTGCGGTTACAAATTTTCCTAAAAAACAGATTGGGAAATTTTTCTCCGAAGTCCTCGTTTTGGGAAGCGTAGATACTGAGGGGGTGGTAACGCTACTTCAACCACAGCAAAATGTAGAAAACGGTTTACGGGTTTCGTGATTTTTTTCCGCAATAGGTATAGTAGACGGAAATTGAATAGGTTTTTGCTTTTTTTTTGCAAAAAAAATAAAAAACCTATTCAATTTCCGTCTACTATACCTTCAACAAATAAAAACATTCACATGAAAAGAAAACTCCTACTAATAGCATTGACTATCAGTCAATTAGCTGCCTTTGCACAACTAACCGTTCGTTTGACATCAGTACCAACTAATACACCCACTACTGATAAAGTCTATATAGTTGGCAACTTCAATAATTGGAATCCGAGCGATACGTCAAAAAATATGACCCGCCAAACCGATGGCTCATACAAAATTACTTTCACACCTTCAGTTACGGCTCTTGAATACAAATTCACTCGCGGCTCTTGGACAGCCGTTGAAGGCGATGCAAACGGTGGCGAACGAGGGAATCGTACTTTGACGTACAATAATGGTGTGCAATCCATTGATAATCAAGTTTTAAGTTGGAAGGACTTATTGCAAAATTCGACTGCGGCACCAAATGTGCGCATTTTATCCAACAACTTTTTAATGCCACAATTCAACCGCACACGTCGGATTTGGATTTATCTACCCCCTCAGTATTCGGACACCTCAAAGCGTTTTCCAGTCATGTATATGCACGACGGGCAGAATCTTTTTGACAAAGCCACATCATTTTCAGGTGAATGGCAAGTAGATGAAACGCTGAATTCATTGGCAAATGCAGGTGACAAAGGCTGCATCGTCGTCGGCATTGACAACGGCGGTGCGGATAGAATCGGTGAGTTAACACCTTGGAAAAACGCCCGATATGGGGGAGGAGATGGTGGAAAATACGCTAAATTCATGGTTGAAACCCTAAAGCCCTACATAGATGCGAATTTTAGAACAAAATCTGACAGACTCAATACAGCAGTCGGTGGCAGTTCGTTAGGCGGTTTGGAAACTATGTTTGCGGCAGCAGAATACCAAAATGTGTTTTCAAAAGCTTTGGTTTTTTCACCTTCTTTTTGGTTCAATGATTCTTGTTTTACACATGTTCGCTTGCGCGAAAAGCAATTCACCATGCGTTATTATTTCATGTCAGGTACAACCGAAGATGTGGACATGGTGCCGCAAATGCAGCAAATGCTCTCCATACTGAGGGGTGTCGGTTACACAGACGAAGAGTTTAAAATCGTAACAAAAACCGATGGACAACACTCGGAATGGTTTTGGGCAAGAGAGTTTGGCGATGGTTATAAATGGCTTTTCAGAGAAACAACCACAGGTACTGAGGGGGGGAGTTTGGATAAAAAAATAAAGCTATTTCCTAATCCAACTGACTCTGTTTTAAATCTCGAAACAACAGAAAATGTACGTTTTACAAATGTCGAAATCTATGACGTTTTAGGACGTTTGATGCACATCGAACCTTTGCAATCCAATAAAGTCATTCGTGTAAACTATTTGAAATCAGGCAATTATGTTTTGCGTTTGACAAAAAAGAATGTTGTTTTGGCAACTAAACCATTTGTAAAACAGTAGTTTTAATCAAAAAGCAATCCCCGCCCTTAAATCAAACTTTGGAATAAAACCACTGGCAATCAACGAAGGAATAACCCGCCCTTTATCACTAAACTTGCCCGAGTAATCCGCTTTGTGAAAACCACTACCCAACGTCGCATCAATAAAAACGCGATTGTGAAACGCTTGTTGATAGCCTATGAATAGACCAAAAATTTTGCTGTTACCATCCAAGAAATTGACCACACCTTCGGGTACGTTCATCGTGATTTGTGTCTCACCATATTTGCCAAAAATGCCGTTATAGATGCCGCTGACTGTATTTTTATTTTTCGGCGCATAATAATAACGTCCTTGAATTTCAGCACTAAAACCCTTTAAAGTCGGTTTTAAACTCTCCCAAATCTGAACATTTCTTTGCGTTATTGAACCGTAGGCTTGCAAAGAAATCGTCGTTTCGGGAATAAATCGCTCATAAGCCACACCCAAACTGGAGTAAAAAGGCTCAATTAAGCCCAATTTAATGATGTTTTCGTGGCGTTGTGCTTGAAGATTAATATTTGCCAAAAGGCAAAAGCAAGAGAAAGTGTAGAGTTTATTTTTCATTGAATCTTTTGAATTTCGATGTTAAATGATTTGATGTTAAGACTTATTTTGGTTTTTGAACCCGCTTCATCACCCGTTGTATCGCCTACTACAATAGCCCTACCGACAACCGTTTCGACGACATAATCATCAATGCTGTTGTCCACATAATCTACATTGTTATTGCGTAAAATATTGAGATAATCGGTCGCTTCTTTAATTTTGTTGATGCGATAACCGTCTTTGACGGAATAAATTTCAACCCATTGTGAAGTACCCGTCGCTGTTGTCCAATTCGATTTTGTTTCCTGTGCGTAGAGATAAATTTGTGCAAACACTTTAGTTCCATCGTGTTTCAAATAAACATGAGAAACCATACGTGGTCCAGAACCATCAAAATCCCTGTCTCCGTTGGTGTGCGGTGGGATCCAAATAATATCACGTTGCCAGGTTGTTGCCGTTTCAATTACAGGTGGATCGGGCAGTTTTTTATCAATGCCAATGGACGAAATGACATCTTTGTTAAACGTCAATTGAAGATGCGTATAATTTGTTAAAACCGCATCTGAATAGTCCGTCAACGATAGTGTTATTGTTGATATATCTGGATAACCTATTCTGTTTTTAAGAATTTCAATACGCCCCGTATCATTCACCAAAAAGGCTTTGATAGAGTCTTTTGTGTGAATATAATAACCTGTATAAACGATTTGATTGCGGATGTTTCTCGGCGAATTGAGGTCAAGCGTGACTTGCGAAGTGGCACATATTTTTGTATGTGGCAAAGGCGGTAAAATACCTGTAACTAATTCAGCCCTAACAACTTGTAGATAATACAAAACTTCATCTTTAACCGATTCTTTAACGCACAAAACGGACGATAAAGCCCTTTGTGATGCCAAATTTGTGATGTAAGGAATGTTGTAAGTCAAGGCATCTTGTACCCGTTTATCAATTTTGGTTTCAAGGTCTTTCAAGACAGGTTTCCAGTCTGTTGATTGATTTTGGAGCGTATTGATGGCATCATTAAGCGAAATAACAGCTTGTTCTCGCACAACAGTTATTTCGGTTTTTAAGGTGTCAGTTATGTCGCAAGAAATGGGCACAAAACAAAAGAAGAGAAAGAGGAGTAGTCCTTTAAAAATTTTCATAGTGAGCGTTTGCTGAAATAAGTGAATGAAATGCTTTATTTTTCGATGAAGCAAATATAACTAAAAGAAACTATCCTTTTTTGCATCGTTAACGCATCATTAACTTATAGCCCAACTAAAATGGGTGTTCTTACATTCTAAAATTTAAAATTTTAACATTTAATACTATCACCCAATGCAACGTCGTTTAAGTTCTTACGTTGAATGAATGAGCAAGGAAACATTTAAAACATTGATAATCAAAAACTTGAAAGGCAAAGCATGAACAAAGTAGTCTTATTTTTACTCATCCTCTTACCCCTCAGTAGTTGTCGTAATGTAACCGTCGTTGAAAACAAAAATGAAGCTGGGCAACTTGTCGAGCGATTTACGATTGATTCAAAAACAAAAATTAAAGAAGGTCTGCACGAAACTTTCTTTACTGAAAATGGCGGCAAATGTGAAGAATCGAACTACAAAGCAGGTGTACTAAGGGGAGAACAAATTTTTTATTACGAAAATGGACAAGTAAGAGAACGCCGCAATTTCGATCAAAATGGCAGTTTTACAGGTATTTTCAAGTCCTATTTCGAAAATGGACATTTGAAATCGGAAGGACAATATGAAAACGGTGCGATGGACGGCAAATGGAAGTTCTTTTTCAAAAGTGGCAACATCAAAGAAATTATTGTTTATAAAAACAATTCCGAAAATGGACCATTCATAGAGTACCACGAGAATGGAAAAATCGCTGCCGAAGGTACCTATATCAATGAGTTGGAAAGCGGTTCGCTTAAAATATATGACGACAAAGGCAATTTGACCATGCAAAAACAATGTGAAAATGGCATTTGTCGCACCACTTGGAAAAGCAGTATAGCGGCAGATTCAGCTAAAAAGCTCTAAAATCTTAAATTTTGGCAATTAAAAACAAAGTTCACAAAGAGACACGTTATAGTGCTTTGTGAACTTTATTTTTTTGACAACCTTTGCACACAAAAATAGGACGAACATGAAAAAAATTGGACTTCTCATACCCCTCAGTATTTTTACCTTTTTTACAACTATATCGGCTCAAAACGGTGGTCGTTATACTTTTGCGTTTTTGAAACAAAGCGCATCTGCCCGAACCACAGGTTTAAACCAGAGCCAAATAGCTTTGCGAGACGATGATTTGTCGTTGGCTTCTGTCAACCCTTCTTTGCTCAATCCATTGATGCACAATGGTTTAGCTTTTAATCAAAACTTTCTTTTGGGCGGTATTAAAAGCGGTTTAGCCAATTATGGTTATCAGGTTGAAAAACTAAAAACAACTTTTCAAGCGGGCGTACAATACATCAGCTACGGCGATTTCAAGCAAACTGATGAATATGGCAATGAACAAGGTACATTTCGGGCGAGCGAATACGCTGTTTTTATCGGCGCGGGTCGGCAACTAAATGAACGTTTTTCAGTGGGTGTCAACGCCAAATTCATTCAATCACGCCTTGAATCTTATACCTCAACGGGCATCGCTGCTGACATTGCAGGAGCATATATCAATCCTGAAAAAAATGTGGGAGTATCAGTCGTTTTAAAAAACATGGGTGCGCAACTCAAAACATATTATGGTGAGGCTCGCCAAAATCTGCCTTTTGATTTGCAAATCGGTGTGTCTAAAAAGTTGTCACGTGCGCCTTTTCGGTTCTCTGTTGTTGCCCACGATTTGTTGAGAGGACTGCGCTACGATAATCCATTGGAAAATGAAGTTTCCTTGTTGGGGGAAGCAACCTCAACAAAAAGTGCATTCAGTTTGGCGGCAGATGAGGTATTCCGTCATCTCAATTTTGGTGGCGAAATAATGTTCGGTAAAACCGAAAATTTCCGCTTACGATTTGGTTACAGTCATCAAGTTAGGCGTGAGATGTCAATCCAAAACATCCGTTCCTTAGCAGGTTTTTCGTTTGGTGCAGGTTTCAAAGTCAATCGTTTTCGCATAGATTATGGTCTCGGACGGCAACATATTGCAGGTGGTATGAATCATTTGAGCATTTCTACAAACTTTGGAACTTTCAAACGTGGTTAATAGAATAAATAGACAGAATTTAGAAAAACTTGAAGATTCTATTGGTTTTCTTTGGAAAAATTAAGATAGAGACTTAATTTTGAAAAATTTAAAATTTAAATAATGACAAAAAGTATCATAATTTCCTATAATGAGGCTGAAGAAAGTTTTTTAATGACTTTATTTAACCGTCTAAAGATTAAGACATATAATGCGCCATCTTCATTTGTTCCTAATGATGAACACCCACCAACAAAAGAAGAATTTTTGAATAGTTTAAAGGAATCTGTTGCTGAAATGAAAGCTCATCAACGGGGAGAAATTGAATTACAATCCATTGACGATTTGTTAGCAGAGCTTGTACCATATACGACAAATCAGAACGAGAAGATTTGGAAGATGGAGAATTGAAATTGCTTTTGAAGCAATTAGAAGCCTAAAAAATCGGGATAATCATCATCATCCTTTTCCAAAAATGACGAAAAAACAACTTTTACTCCGTTATATCCTCCCTTTTAGCTTCGGTTTAGGGCTATTTACCTTCATTATTGTCAAAGCGGCAGTTGTACAGATTTCAGTTGATGAAGCCTATACTTTGACGATGTTGACCAAAGAATCCGTCTGGAATTTGGTGTCCTATGCCAGTTCTTACACCAATAATCACATACTCAATTCGTTGCTCTGCAAATTGAGTTTCAGTATTTTTGGTATGCACCAAATGGCAGGACGTTTGCCCAATATCCTCAGTTTTGTTTTATATTTTTGGTTTGTTTGGCAGTTCAGTCGTCGTTTTTTCAAAGACGATTATGTGGGTTTGATGTTCGTCGCTGTCATGCTCGGCAATCCTTATCTTATTGAGTTTTTCTCATTGGCACGTGGCTACGGTCTGTCATTTGCGCTCATGATGCCGAGTATCTATTATGCCGCCCGATATGTTTTAGAAAATCACCGACAAAGTTTACCCCTCAGTATATTGTTCGCTATTTTGTCTGTTTATGCTCAATTTGCACTGCTTCATTTTTTCTTAGCCTTGAACTTTTTGATATTTTTATTTGAGATTCAAAAGTTTATTTTAACTAAAAACAAAACAGAATTAGAGCGAGGCATCGGAACGCAAATTGTCGGTACTATTTTATTAGCTATTTTGGTATATGCACCTTTTAAAGCTATTTTAAAAGACAACCAAATCAGCTATTATGGCTCAAAAAATATTTGGGACGATAGTTTTGTGTCTATTATTTCTCGTTCTCTTTATGGGCAAGGTTATTTCTCAGGACATACAGTTACTATTTTTAAAAACTTAATGGTTGTTCTTTTAGTTTTCTTGATTCTTAATTGTTTTAATAAATTTAAAAACCGGAAAAATAATTTAATCGAAATTAATAATTTTAAAATAAAAAATAATGAATTGATTATAATTAAGAATAAGAAATTACTAAATGATATTAATTTAAGCGAAAAAAATAAAGAATTAAAATTAGAAAACAATGAACTCTTAATTCTTAACAATGAATTATTAATTGAAAACAATGAACTGTTAATCCAAAACAATAATCAATCAACAATAATAAATAGTCAATTTAAAGACCCTTCCTTGTTTTCTTTTGTTTTATTGTCGTCAATTGTTTCTATCATAACAGCGCAGTTTTATGTCTTTGGTACACAATACGTTGTAGAGCGTACAGCTTTGTTTTTATATCCAATTATAGCTCTAAACTTTACAACAATAGCCACTTTATTAATGACTAAATCAAAACAATTAGGACGTTTTGTCGCTATTTTATTTATTGTTTTTTGTACTTATCACATTGCCAGAACATCAAATTTGAGATATTTTTCGGAATGGTGGTTCGATATTCATACCAAAGACGTCTTAGATATTATGAAGTCAGAATATCAAAAAATGCAAGTCAAAAAACCCATAAAACTGCATACCGGTTGGACATTGCAACCGTCATTTGATTATTATCATAAAGAGCAACACCTCGATTGGCTTGTCGAACCTTTTGGTTGGGACAACAAAGTAGATACAGTGAAATATTACGACTATTACTACGACTTGAATGACAATTGGGACGCTTTAAAAACGCGTTATGATACCTTAAAAAGCTATGATAATGGTGAATATTTATTGTTAAAGAGGAAATGACCCCCTCAGTATAAAAACAAAAATGCTCGTCAAATGTGAAATTTGACGAGCATTTTTGATTTTATACTGAGGGGGTCATGCTATCGCAAAAGCATGAACCAGATCCAAAACTTTTTCCATGACTTCTGCGGGTGTAAGATTTGAATTATCAATCAAAATAGCATCTTTGGCTCGCCGCAATGGTGAATCAGCCCGATTAGAATCAATCATATCGCGCTCCATCAAGTTGCGTTTCACGGCTCTAAAATCTGTCGGTTGCCCTTTGGACATCAACTCGTCGTAGCGTCTTTGCGTCCGAATATCGGAATCAGCCGTAAGAAATAACTTTAATTCAGCATGAGGGAAAACAACCGTTCCAATATCACGTCCGTCCATAACAACGCCTTTCCTTTGTCCCATTTTCTGTTGTTGCGCCACAAGGAAACGCCGCACTTCTGAAATCGTCGAAACGGGGCTGACCATTTCAGAAATCCGCATCGTCCGAATCTCGTTTTCCACATCAACACCATTCAAATAGGTATGATTGCCCGTTTTTTTGCGCTCGAAATGAACTTCTATGTGTTTGAGTGCTTCATCAATTTCTGCATGATCATTAATATCCACATTATTGTCTAAGAAATAGAGGGTAACCGCCCTGTACATTGCGCCCGTATCCACGTAAGCGTAATGAAGCGTTTTGGCGAGTGCCTTTGCAAGCGTACTTTTTCCGCAAGAAGAATAGCCATCTATGGCGATGATGATTCGTTTCATAATGGCTCAAAGGTAAAAATTACGATTAGATTCATGAGTAAAGTTGGGTGATTTGATTTCAAAAAGTCGGCGGGCTATAAATACACGCACAGCGATATTTTCGCTGATTATTTTTTTTGAATTTTTTTTTGAATTTTTTTAATCTTATAATTCATTGATAATCAATTATTTGTAAAACAGTTCAAAAGTATTTGTCAAAAGAAAGTAAAACAGCAGGGAACTAATCTTGTTTTTGTGGCGTTATCCTCCCAACTTTGCAAAATAATTCTGCAAAGGAATCCAATAAAATAATTTTTTATCACTGTCTAATTTCTATAAAATGACATTCGCAAGTATCATCCATCGTCCAAAACATATAAGCCCCAAGCCGGCGGCCTCTCTGCTCACGCAGCGTGGAAATACGGTGGAAGGATTGTGTATGTTCGGCTCTGGCTCGTGCGATTTTATAGGCAGAAATTCAGAGATTAGTGATAATTTATATTGGGCAAACCTACCTACTGGCTAAACGGATAAAAGTATCTCGTTCGCCGTAGGTTACAAACGGCAAACGACGAGATACATAAAAACATATCCGAAAAGCGAACTTCTCCAATTCCGCTTTTTTACTGCTTTTCTGCTTCCACACTTGTCTGTCGCTTTTGTTCAAAAACAGAGTTGATACTGAGGGGGTGTTTTGTCGTTTGAGGTCGTCAACACATTTAGTAAATTTTTAAAATTTCCTAAATGTTGCTAACTCCTTGACAATAAACACTTTACCGTACTATTTGACATTACAACTGACAGAAGACATTATCCGAAGTTACTAAAAACAAAGGTGAACGAAATGGTCGTATTATTCCGAAATACGATACCCAATCAGTTTTCAATCGCCTTGTTTTTGGACCAACATTTTTTTAGAGAATCATCATCAAATTTTTTTGTGAAACTCGCTGAAATCGAGTCAAATCGCTGAAATCTGTTTGAATCAGCGATAGAAAAGCCCATAAGAGGGTCAATAGCAGACCAAAATGCAACGTCATATTAACTTTTAAAATTTAAGTTCTTTGGAATATAGAGTAAAACGCCTTGTGGATTAATGGTTAAATCGTCGGGCTTTGACTCCGATAATATAGGTTCAAGTCCTATCGGGGCATCAAAAAAAATTGCGGGTTAACGCAGCGGCAGCGTGCCAGTCTCATAATCTGGAAGCCATCGGTTCGAGTCCGATACCCGCGACATTCGAAATGATGAATAATAAATGATGAATGATGAATTTGTCCCAAGTAATTGGGATTGATTAATAATCAATCAAATTGTCTCGTAACTCAGTGGTAGAGTGTCGCTCTGATACAGCGGAGGTCAAAGGTTCAAATCCTTTCGAGACGACTGGGATGGTAGCTTAATTGGTAAAGTGCCAGATTGTGGGTCTGGAGGTTATGGGTTCGAGTCCCATCTATCACCCTAAAAGCTAATATGGTTCAATGGTAGAATGGCTGTCTTGTAAACAGCGGACGTTGGTTCGATTCCAGCTATTAGCTCAAATTAAGTGAAAAGTGGTAAGTGATAAGAGGTTGATAGTCAAGCAAGTATCGTTCAAGGGTAGGATTTCTGTCTTCCAAACAGTGGATGTCGGTTCGATTCCGACTACTTGCTCAAAGTTTGATTATTGCTAATTGCAGATGGGATTAATTAATATTCAATCAACAATAATCAATCACATTGACTTCTTAGTTTAACGGATAAAATGCGTGGCTTCGAACCATGCGATGGGCGTTCGATTCGCTCAGAAGTCACTGATAATATTTTTTTAAACAATTTAAAATCAACACATTATGAAAGCTCGAAAGCGTAAAAGTCGAAAGCGACAATGGCCTCGTAGCTCAATTGGCGGTAGCATCGGACTTTTAATCCGAGGGTTATGGGTTCGATTCCCATCGGGGTCACTGCAATTGATTATTCCAATTTAGCAATAATCAATAAACAATAATCAATCAAAAAGCTCTTGTGGACAAATTGGCTAAGTCACCACACTTTCACTGTGGACATTGCGAGTTCGAACCTCGTCGAGAGTACAAAAATTACAGTCCTTTAGCCCAACAGGAAGAGGCATTGGTCTTAGAAACCAATTAGTAACAGTTCGAATCTGTTAAGGACTACTT
>JAYVFS010000039.1:0-18191 GCA_043772905.1 Saprospiraceae bacterium
TGGTCGGCACTGATGACGAAGAGCGTATTGTCAAACCACGGCTGTTTTTTCGCTTCCGCAAGAAACTGACCCATTGACCAATCGGAGTATAAAGTGGCGCGGTGAACGGGTTCGAGGTTAGGGTGTTTTTTTTCGAACCAAGCAGGTACAGTGTAAGGATGATGTGCTGTGATCGTGAAAATCATGCCATAGAACGGCTGTGGTGTCGCATTCAACTTGTTGAGCAGGAATTGGTACATCTGTTCGTCCCAAATGCCCCATGTCCCGTCATAATCGCCTTCTTTTTCAGGGAAATCCTCACGTGCGTAAAAGTCTTTGAAGCCTGTCAGTGGTGCAAATTTGTCAAAATCCATAGAGCCTCGGTGCGCACCATGAAAAAAAGCGGTGTTATAACCTTTGCGTTTTAGATGCGCGCCTAACCCATCTAATTGATTGGACTGATAAGGCGAAAACATAAACGGGTCTTCCATCAACGAAGGTAAGCCTGTTGAAATCGCTGCCACGCCTTGTGTTGAGCGCAAGCCATTGGCAAAGGTATTTTCGCAATACAAACTCTGCTGTGCGATGCTGTCTAAAATAGGTGTAAAACCTTGATAGCCAGCCGTTTTTGAATTGAAAAAGGCAGAATATTCTTTGCCGCAACTTTCTAACGCAATGATAACAACATTGACAGGACGGAAAATTTTGTTGGATTGTGGTTTTACAAAAATGGGATAAATGCGCTCGGCTTCGGCATCAGACATATAGGTTTTTTCTGATAAAAAACGCTGTCCTGACGAATGAATGACGTTCAAAGTGGTATTAGAAACCAAAGGCATGAGCCGTAAATCGCTGGCAAACTCGGCGCTACTGAGGGGGGTCAAAGGACGGTGCTGTAGGCCACCTCTTGCGGCAACTAAAAACAAGGCGATGCCGATGATGAAAACAGCTATTTGCGATTGCCAAAATGTCTTTTGAGGCGATGATATAAGTGTTGTTTTTTTATATAAAACATTGAAAACAAAGATACTACCTACGCCGAGAAACACTAAGTACCAATACTCGGCAAGGAGTCTCGGCAGCATATCGAGGGTGTTTTTGAACAATGCAAAATCGCTCAAAACCATGCGCCGATTGGCAAAACGGAAATAGCCGATGTCGCCTAATTCAAAACCAAGGGCAATGAAGTTGAAAACAATGAATATTGTTTTTTGAAAGAAAAGATATTCTTTTTTGAGTCTGATACTGTGGGGGAGTAAATAAGAAAACCATAAAATCAAATTGACATACATGGCTGCGGAGAGGTCGAATTTTAAGCCATAAAAAAAATCAAGTGCGGTTGCTGAAGGTAAAATAGTGCTGTTGAAAGCATAAAAAAGCAAACGACAAGTTGAGAAAAATATCATGGACAAAGCGACTCGAATGAGGGCTTGGCGGAGGTAAAAGGTTTCTGATTTTATTTTATTAGTGACTGTTTGAATCATTGAATCTGTGCGTAGGTTCGGTACAAAATTAGATAAAAGGGTTAGATGTTGTTTGAAAACGACTCTTTTAAAGCCAAAATCCCATTTTCAAGATTATAAAAATCTACTTCTGGAAAACGAGATGCAAGACGTTGTATCGCTATTTGACTTCTGATACCACGTTTGCAATAAACAACAACGGGCTTTGTCTCGTCTTCGGGTAACCAACGACTGATTTTACTGAGGGGTATCAACACGCCGCCTATGTTGTAGGCGGCGTGTTCATCTGCTTCACGGACATCTATGAGTTGATGTTTTTTGCCTTCGGCAATCCATGCTTGGAGTTCGGTGTAAGTGATGTTTTTCATTTTTGACCACTGATGACGCTGATTTGACGGATTTACTCTGATTTTTCACTTATTCACCTAATTCTACATGATTTTCGCCTTTATCGTTTGATTTTGGTAAAAAATACTGAGGGGTCTCTTTTAGCCTGTCTTCTGTCAATTCGACGACTTCACCGAGTTCGGGTATTTCGATTCGAGGGAAACCATTGTCGTTTAAGTATTTTTTGAAAATGATTTGTGTATCAAAATCGCCGTGAACGAGGAACAGTTTTTTTAAGCTATTTTTTTGATTATCAATGAATTGTAACATCTCTTTATAGTCGCCATGGGCTGAAAATGAGTCCATGACTTCGACATCACAATTGATTTTTTTCATATCGCCGAAGAAACGGACGAGTTTGTTGCCATTCCGCAATTGCCCTGCGGGAGAATCGGGCGAAGCATAGCCGACGATGAGGACGGTGGTGCGCCAGTTTTCGACATTATTTGCTAAATGATGCTTGACACGTCCGGCGTTTGCCATACCTGACGAGGAGATGATGATGCACGGCTCGTCGGAGGTATTGAGTTTTTTTGAATCCTCTGTTTCGCGGATGAATTTGAGATTTTGGAAGCCAAACGGATTCGGGTCTTTGAGCATATATTCATGCAAATTACTGTCAAAACACTCTGGGTGATTGATGAACACTTGTGTTGCATTGACTGCCAAAGGACTATCCACATAAACGGGGATGTGAGGCAGTCGTTTTGCTTCGACGAGTTTGTCCAAAATATAAACAATCTCCTGCGTGCGCCCTACGCTGAAAGCGGGGATGATGACTTTTCCTTGTTTTTCAAGGCAGGTTTTTTTAATGATTTGTAAAAAACGCTCTGTTTCCTCGGGTGCTTCTTCGTGCAAACGGTCGCCGTAAGTGGATTCGCAGAGTAAAATGTCGCATAGCGGCATAGGATGTGGGTCGTTCAAAATAGGACGATTGGGTCGTCCGATGTCGCCTGAAAAACCAATGACGGTTGTTTTGCCCCCCTCAGTAATTTTGAGAGTAACGGATGCTGAACCCAAAATATGTCCGGCATCTCTAAACAGCACTTCTACGTTTTCATGGACTGGAAACCAATGTTCGTAGTTGAAACTCGCAAACAGTTTCATGGTTGAGCGCACGTCCTCGGTGGTGTAAAGTGGCTCTGCCTCGGCTTTTTGACCTCTTTTTATAGCTTTTTTATTGTCATATTCTGCGTCGCGCTCTTGGATGCCTGCGCTGTCGAGGAGCATGATATTGACGAGTTCACGGGTCGCATGGGTCGAAAAAATGGTTTGATTGAAGCCGTCTTTTACCAATTTGGGCAAACGCCCGCTGTGGTCAATATGGGCATGAGACAACACCATGCAGTTAATTTCTGCGGGGTTGAACAACCAATTTTCGTTAAAGTCCTTCATAGAAGCACTTCGTCCTTGATACAGACCGCAATCAAGGAGGATGGTGAATCCACTATCGAGGGTCAAAAGGTGGCAACTGCCAGTGACTTCGCGCGCTGCGCCGCAGAATTGAATTTTCATATTTTAATTTTCTCTGTTTAGTTCAATATCTTTTGTTTTACCCACATTGATAGGCACTGTTTCTACCTCGACATTTGATATTTCGAGTCCAAAATCCTCACTTGTTGACAGGCTTAATTTCTTCAAGACACGATAAGCGCGAATGGTAAATTGGTCGAATGGACTGATTTCGTCGTCCACAGAAGCACGGCTGTTGAGTATAATAAATTTGAAATCTGCTCCAAAGCGGTGTTTTCGTAGGCTTGGATAGTGGCTCAATTCATCTACTTCGCCACTTTCTTGCATTTCTTTAACAATCTTGCTGAACATTAAATTGACTTTGTGTTCAACTTTAAAACCAAATTTAAGTCGTACAAAAAAGACTTTTTGAGGGACAATAGTCGTCACTTTGTACTGTTTGAGGTAAGGGTCGTCGCAAATGTCCACATGGACGAACCAATAAATATCGGCGCGTTTGGGTCTTTTTTTGAAGATAGAATAGATGATATTAGAATCAATTTTTTCTTGGTCGCCTGACAGAGCAAGATAAACGAGGTTTGTTGCTTCTTTGGGAAGCGTATCGTCATCCATCAAATCTTTGAGCATCGGTACATACGGCTCAATGCTGACGACGCTGAGATGCCGACGACGCAATTCTTTCGCTTTATACCACATAAATATGCCAAAAAACAAGACAATCGCTATCATAACACTAAACCAACCACCATGAGCAAATTTTGCCAAATTGGATACCATGAAGGCGGTTTCAATGACAAATAGGAGAACGCCTAATCCGATTATGCGCCATAAGGGTTGGCGTTTCATGTGCATATAATGGAGTAAAAGCGTTGTAGTCATGAGCATATTTAGGATAATTGCTAAGCCATAAGCGGCATCCATTCGGGCAGATTCCTTAAAAATGAGGACAACAGCGATACAGCCTGCCAATAAAAACCAGTTGATGCTTGGAATATAAATCTGACCCTTCATCTGAGTTGGATAGTTGACTTTCATATTGGGCCAAAGTTTTAGCTTCATAGCTTCATTAACCAAGGTAAAACAGCCACTTATAAGGGCTTGGCTGGCGATGATGGCAGAAAAGGAAGCGATGACGATACCATAGGGCAAAAAGTCTTTTGACATGGTGGCGTAAAAAACGCTGATGCCCTCAAATTCTTTACCCGTATGGTTGGTCAATAAATAGTTGGCTTGACCTAAATAGTTGAGCATTAAGCAGATGAAAATCGCAATCCAACTGATGCGAATATTTTGTTTGCCACAATGTCCTAAGTCTGAATATAATGCTTCACCACCTGTTGTACAAAGGAAAACTGCACCTAACAACCAAAACCCATGTACACCTGTTAGCTCATTTCGATATGTAGTGACCATTTTAAGGGCATACCAAGGGTTTAATGCTTGGAATACTGAGGGGTTCTTCACAATCTGGATGAGACCTAAAATACCCAACATCCCAAACCATAACAACATTATAGGGCCAAAAGCTTTGCCGATGAAATTGGTTCCGAATTGTTGAATGATGAATAAGGCTATTAATATTGCCAAAATGATAGGCATGGTTTCGATGTGCGAAAAATCAATGCCATTGCGCACCCCCAAGATAGATAAACCTTCGATAGCAGAAGCAACAGAAATCGGTGGTGTTATGAAACCATCGGCAATCAAAGAGGCGCAACCTATAATAGCAGGGTAAATAATCCATTTTGACCGATAGCGTCTGACGAGGGCATAAAGGGCGAAAATCCCTCCTTCTCCACGATTGTCGGCATTGAGTGCGAGATAGACATACTTGAAAGTGGTGAGAATCATCAGCGTCCAAAAGACGGCGGAAACACCGCCATAAACTAAGTCTTGTGAGATAGGTTCGCCAGTTGTGATGGCTTTCATAACATATAGTGGCGAAGTGCCAATATCGCCATAGACGATGCCGAGTGTAACAAGTAAACCACCTGCGGTGATCTTATTGTGGTTGGAGTGTGACATTTTTTCTTTTTTAATCCCTTTAACTTTTGGGACATCGTAAAATTACAATAAATAAATGCGCAATACGGATTGTGAAAACGAGAAAAATCGGGCAAATTTACACGACTTGTTGATTTTTATGTATAAAAACAAGAAAATACTGAGGGGGGTAGTTGAAACTTAACGATAATGAATCGTTAAAGTATCGCCTGGAATAAGGTTGTACTGTTGTTCTTTAGATGAAATACCGTTGTCCATACCGATTTGATAGCCTGCCGCGGGGTCGTTGAAAAACAAGTTGCCCAAAGTGATCAGCATATCGCCTTTTTGGATAATATATCGAATAGAATCCTTTTTGACTTTTTTTATAATTGCCATTTCGTTTTTGAGTTTGGCAATTGAGTCTTGTTGTAAGGCTGTTTTTTGTTCCAATGGTTTGATATACTGCGTTTTGTTGTACCAAAAAGTCAAAAGTGGCAGCATGAGTAAAAGGAACAAATAACGCTTGTTTTTAGTACGTGCTTTGGCAAGTTCTGTTTCGGCTTGATGCCGACTGAGTGCCAATTTGCCTTCAAGTACAACACGCTGTTTCAGCAAGTCATTGTATCTTTCTTCGAGCGGTTCTTGAAACATGGTTTTTGTTTTAAAATAAAAATAAAAAGTATTTAAAAAATAATTATCTAAAAATGACACCTTTTTAAAATAGGTTATATACTTTGTGGTTTATAAAAGAAAAATATTTGATATATTTTCAAATAAAGTTTGGTAAAAGCAAAACATATTATAGTTTTGCTAAACTATATCTTTCCCACGCTATGATTGTCTGTCTATGAGCCTAATTTAAATCGTTTGAGCAACAATCAATTTCTAATAAATACATCGTCTAAGTGCCAAAGTATAACGAATTAGTTGGAGGTGCAAACTTACATCACAACTAACTTTTATGCGGTGAAATTACGTGAATAATTCTTGAACTTAAAATAGCAACACACAATGATATTAGACAGAAAACAGCTGTGGATTTTATGGATAGGCTTGGGGCTATTTATATCTGCCTTTATTTGGGATGCCGTCTTTTCTGGTGAGCGCAATGTTTACCGCTATAGAAGTACGATTGAAAAAAACCTGCAAACTCAGGAACGCGCTGTTGATGAAGTTATCAATGATAAACCTTTTATCGAACGCCGACTCAATGTAGTTATGGCGGGCGCTGCGTTTAAAGATGATGCTATACGGGTAGAAAAACTGCAACAAGAACCCTTCAATATTTGCATTTTGAAAGGAGATTCTGCGGTTTTTTGGACACGAAACGATGTCATACCAACGGTATCAGAATATATAAATGAGGATATACTTGAAGGACAAACTTATTCAAAATTAGTAGAACTGAAGCAATCGCAATACGAATTACGCTATCGTATCATGCGGACTCCTGTGTCTAATGAGGGATATACTGAGGGGGGGACAATCACTGTTGCTGCTTTGATACCTTTGAAGCGGGTTTATGGCTCGTTTGAGGGTAAATACTTAGAAAGTCACTTTATTGCATCGTCTATGATACCAACGACTATAGAATTGATCGAAAATGGCAAAAAACAGTTTGCCGTACAAACCATAGATCAGAAAACTTTATGCTCACTTGCCTTAGATTTTAGCAATGAATCCGACCGATTGCATGATATAGGAATGATTATTTTACTGGCATTAGGCTTTTTTATGCTGGGTGTGTTTGGCGATAGAATGTCGAAGCAGATGTTGGCTCAAAACGAGTCGCCGATGATGGGGATTACGTTTTTTATCGGTACACTCATCGCTTTGCGTGCGTGCATATTATATATCGAAGGCAGCAAATTATTACCGACAACTGATTTGCAAATGGCATCTTACGGTAATTCCACCTTTATGCACTCGCTTTCAGAGCTCATCATCAATACAGTCTTTATATTTTGGTTTTCTATATTTTTCAATAAAGAGTTTCGTCTGCCTGATTTTAAACAACAGCCTCTATGGGTCAAGTGGAGTTTAGCTGTTGCGTGTTATACTATATTGATCGCCCTCAATATATTGTCAATTGGCATATTCAACGATTTAGTATCTAATTGGAAGAATATCATGTCATTTGAAAGCCTAACCGATTTTAATGGGCAGACAATCGTCACGGTTTCGAGCATGGGACTGATTCAATTGACGGCATTCCTCATCAGTCATCGACTTGTCGTTTCCGTCAAAGAATTGGAAATGAATAAAGGGCAGATGCTGTTTGCGCAAATAACCGCTATCGGTATAGGCGTGCTGCTTTATCAAGCCTATAATTTCAGTGCCAGTTTGCCTATCATCGGATATGCAGCCTTGTTACTAGTCTATATTATTATATACCACCAGTTTATAAATAATAAAGAATCAAATATTAGTTGGCTGGTCATTTGGGTACTCATTTTTGCAGGCATTCAAGCCTTTTTCGTCTCTCGATTTAGTAGTGATAAAGAGCGAAAAAGTCTTTTTGAATATGCCCAAACA
Organism: Saprospiraceae bacterium; assembly: GCA_043772905.1. GTDB lineage: Bacteria > Bacteroidota > Bacteroidia > Chitinophagales > Saprospiraceae > JAAFJT01. The sequence continues at coordinate 7,824 of JAYVFS010000039.1, forward strand.
TTGTCAAGTGAGCGCGACAGGTTTGCAGAAGGTTATATTAGGATTTTGCTCGATACTATTGTTAAAGACCCTTTAATCAAGACTTCTACATTGATGCCTTTTAGAATAGGGATAGATCCAAAACATATCGAAAAACAAATAAAATCGTTTTTTGAGACCGGTGACTATCTAAGCGACCACTATTCATTGCGTTTTTGGGGTATTAACAGAACAGGCGAGGCGGTCATCAACCCTGATAGTATCAAACTACCTCAATTGCAGCAACGTTTTTCTGAAAGTATGGCTATTAAGGATTTTAATTGTAATTTTTGGACGAATAGAAAAGGTGAAAACGCTTATTTAGCACACGTAACCTTACCTTTACGTAAGGAAAATCCCCTATCCATTTTGTTCGAATTTACACGAACAGATAGAATTTCGAGCCGCATTTTTACTGAAATCCTTGCGGATAAACACTATAAGAAATTGGCTCAACTCAATGAATACAGCTATGTAATATATAAAAACGGTATTTCTACCGAACAAAATCAACATGGTGTTTTTGAACGTACTATCAACAAAAGTCAAATACCGCCCAAAGGTCAATTTGCTTATGCGGTTGCGGACAATCAAGACCAAGTGACTTATCAAAGCAACGACGGTATTGTTGTCCGCATTAGTAAGTATATACCCCTCAGTTCACAAGGGTTTACCTTGTTTATTTACTTCATTGTGGTTTTGACGCTCTTGTTTATGCTTTTGATGGTTATCAATCATTTCTATCCTTTTTTACCGCCCATTGTCGCCATGTCATTGACCAATGCGACCAATACTTCATTGCGGTATCGGATAATGATTCCTGTTATCCTGTTTATTTTACTGTCTTATGCCATCGTTTTTGTCTTTACATTTAGTTATTACAAAAAGGTAGGGGAGAAATTCTATACATCTGAATTTGAAAATAAGGCGAAGAGCATCATGAAGAACCTTCGAAAAGAGTTTCAAGATGATATTAGAAACGACAAAGACCTCATAAACGCTTGTCTATCACGAAATTCTGATAACTACGAAATGGCTATGCACTTCTTCAATACTGAGGGGGTACTTCAAGGCACAACGGAATCTAATATTTTTGATAAAGGCATATTAGCACCTCGTATGGACCCAACGGCGTATATGAAGTTGCGGAATGGGTTAGATGATGCTTATAGAACAGATGAAAATATTGGCAATTTTCACTACAAATCCTCTTTTTATGCGCTAAGAGATAGCGATGAAAAACAATTATTGGGCTTCATCGAACTGCCTTTCTATTCGCGTGACCGCAACCTGAGGTTGTCTGCCAGCGATATGTGGAGTTATAGTGCGGGTTTTTTAACGGCTCTTTTTATCCTTTGTGTGAGTCTTATTTCGATGCAAACTGAACGGCTTATTCAACCACTGCAACAAGTGGCAGATACGCTGCGCCGCCTTCGAGTCGGCAAAACAGAAAAAAATGAACTCATTACTTGGGAAAGAAAAGATGAAATTGGTGCGCTTATCAATGCCTATAATTCTAAAGTGACCGAACTCGAAGAAGCCATTATGCGCCTTGCCGAAGCAGAACGTGAAGGGGCTTGGCGGGAAATGGCGAAGCAAGTGGCGCATGAAATCCGCAATCCATTGACACCTATGAAACTCGTTGTGCAACACCTTGAAATGATGCGTTTGCAAGGCAATGAGAACATGGTGGAATATACTTCGCGGTCTAACAGGGTGCTTTTGGAACAAATTGCCAGCCTTGAAAACATCGTCAATGAATTCCATTCTTTCGCTCGGATGCCCAACAAAGCGACAAATGTCAGCTTCCCGCTCAACGATTTGGTGCAATCTGTTGCTGACCTTTTTGCACAACACAACAACGAGGGCAAAAATTTAGAAGTAAGGCTAACAATGCCAAGCGAAATATTTGTGGTCTATGCTGACCGTGCTCTATTGACCAGTGCTTTCAATAATTTGATAAAAAATGCCATTCAATCCATTCCGCCTGATCGCGATGGCATCATTAGCATCAATTTGTATCGTGAAAACAATACAGCCGTCGTCAAAATCAGCGACAATGGGTCGGGTATTCCAAAAGATATTCAGGACAAAATTTTTAGTCCTAATTTTACAACAAAAGTCTATGGTTCAGGTATCGGTTTGCTGATAACAAAAAATATTATTCAATCTGTCAGTGGAACAATTACTTTTGAAACCATCGAAAATGAAGGTTCTGACTTTTTTGTTCAATTAGAAATTACAGAAAGCCATAAAATTGAACCACAGCCTTTGGCTTCTGCACGAGTTTGAATCACAGGTATAGTAAACAGAAAATGAATGGTTTTTGCTTTTTTTTTGCAAAAACCATTCATTTTCTGTTTACTATACCTTTTCAACTCAACCCCTGCAACTCCACCAATTTACGATACTCCCCACCAAGCTGAATAAGCGCATCATGCGTTCCACGTTCAATGATTTTACCCTCACGCAACACAATGATTTCGTCCGCATGTTGCACCGTCGAAAGGCGATGCGCAATGACGAGAGCCGTTCTACCCGTCATCAATTGCATCAAAGCCGCTTGCACCAATTTTTCACTTTCAGAATCTAAGGCAGAAGTCGCTTCATCCAATATCAAAATATCTGGATTGCGAAGCAAAGCACGCGCAATCGTTAGGCGTTGCCGTTGTCCCCCGCTTAGTTTCATACCTCTGTCGCCAATATTTGTTTGGTAGCCCCCCTCAGTATTTTCGATAAAATCATGCGCATTAGCTGCTTTTGCTGCCGCAATAACTTGTTGATTATCAACATTTTCTAAACCAAAAACAATATTGTTGTAAATGGTATCATTAAACAAAATCGCCTCTTGTGTTACTATGCCCATAAGCGAACGCAGGTCTTTCACTTTCAAATCCCGAATATCCACACCGTCTATCAAAATGCCCCCCTCAGTAACATCGTAAAAACGAGGCAATAAATCCGCAATCGTTGACTTCCCTGCACCCGATGCACCGACCAAGGCAACTATTTTACCTTTTTCAATCGTCAAATTGATGTTCGCTAAAATCTGCTTTTCCGCTTCGCGGTAATAAAAAGAAACATTTTTGTATTCAATTTTATGATGAAAGCCACCAGCCCCCGACCCCAGAGGGGAGACTATACGTGCCGTCTCCCCTTTGGGGTTGGGGGGGTCAACAATTGTCTCTTCCGCATTTAGGATTTCTTCAATACGGGTCAATGCGCCGGCACCTCTACGTATATTGTAAGACGCTGCCGAAAACGCTTTCGCAGGTTCGATGACAGTGAAAAAAGCATATAGAAACCCTAAAAACGATTGTGGCGTCAGCTCTGTCGAAACGACTTGTTTGAATCCAAACCAAATCAAAACGCACACAACCGCAATACCTAAAAATTCCGTTGTTGGCGAAGCCAATTCTCTCTTACGGTAATGTTTCATCAATAAATTGCGGTAGCCATTGTTTTCTAAACCAAATTTTTGGCGTTGATACCCCTCTGCGTTAAATGCTTTAATGACTCGTGAACCGCCCAATGCCTCGTCCAAAACAGAGACCATTGACCCCAATTTTTCTTGCAAAGCAGACGATTCTTTTTTCAATGATTTGCCAATGCCACCGATGATAAACCCAGTAAAACCAAGCAAAATGAAGACAAAACCTGTCAAAGTGGGCGAAATATAAAGCATCAACGACATCGCCCCAATGATGAGCAGGGGTTCACGAACCATCGTTTCCAAGACATGTAATATGCTGTATTCAATTTCTTGAACATCGGCAGTGATGCGGCTGATGAGGTCGCCTTTGCGTTCATCGCTGAAATAACTGAGGGGTAGCCGCAGCGTTTTGTCAAACAGCGCTTGACGAATATCTCGTACAACGCCATTGCGTAAAGGTGCGATGAAATACAAAGCGAGATAGCGAAAGAGGTTTTTGAAAAAGAACAAGACAACCATAGCGATGCAGACATAAATCAATGCCCGTTCTTTGCCATAATTTTCAATAATATGCCCCAATTGGTAGTAAAAACTATCCGTTAGTGCTTTGATATTCCATTGAAAATCAGGATTTTGTGTCGGCGGTATTGTTTGCCCCAATAATATTTGGAGAAACGGAATCAACATCGGAATACTCACGAGGTTAAAGAAAACCATCAAAATATTGCACAGAATATTCAGCGCAACATAAGGTTTGTAGTTGCGGATATATTTAAAAAGTTTAGAAATTGTTTGCATCAATTAATTGTGAATGATGAAAGATGAATGATAAATGAGTAAGTAAGTAATGATGAGTGATAAATGATGAATTCTTTAAGACGTTGACTATCAAATAGTTGCAAGAAATCAATTTCCCGTTTATTTAAGTCGAATTACTTATTTTAATGGTGATGGGAATAATTATTCATCATTTATCATTCATCATTAAATTATTCACCATTACCCTTATCTTGCGGCAAAAATAGTGAATAGAAACGCAATGACAGTAGCAGGTTTTACCTTTATCAGAAACGCCGTTAAATTAGATTATCCGATTATCGAAGCAGTACGCTCCATTTTGCCCTTGTGCGATTATATCGTTGTCGCCGTCGGGCAGTCCGATGATGAGACATTGGAATTGATACAAAGCATTGATAATCAAAAAATTAGAATTGTTGAAACCGTTTGGGACGACAACTTAAAAGAAGGCGGCGCCGTCTTAGCCGTCGAAACCGACAAGGCTTTTGATGCTGTTGGCGACGATGCCGATTGGTGCATTTATATTCAAGGAGACGAATGTTTGCATGAAAAATTTTTACCAACAGTGAAAACGGCTATGGAAAAATGGAAAAATGATGCAAATACGGAGGGGTTACTTTTCAAGTATGTACATTTTTATGGCTCTTATGACTACATCGGGACTTCACGTGCGTGGTATCGTCACGAGATACGCATCATCAAAAATGATAAGACCATTCGGTCATATCGAGATGCACAAGGTTTTAGGAAAAACAATCAAAAACTAAAGGTTCGGGAAGTTGATGCTTATATCTATCATTACGGTTGGGTCAGACACCCACAAGCACAACAACGCAAGCAATTGAGTATGAATCGTTTATGGCACACAGAAGAAGAGGTGAAAATACGTGTGCCAGACGTAGCCGAATTTGATTATTCACAAATTGACGACCTTGAACGGTTTGAAGGTACACATCCGACCGTCATGCAACGACGCATCAATGCCTTAAACTGGCAATTTTCGTTTGACCCTACAAAAAGGCAATTGAATGTAAAAGAACGTTTTTCTCGATTTATTGAACGATTAACAGGCTGGCGGATTGGGGAATATCGGAATTATAAGAAAATTGGGACGGCATGACCCCCTCAGTATTTGGCGGTTTTATAAAGGATTCTAAGGGAAAAACTTATAAAAGTTTTTTCGATGTCCGACAGTAATAAATTCCACTGAATCACCATTAATTGTGATGCCAATACGATAATCCCCAATGCGGATTCGATGGGCTTTTGCGCCTTTAAGTCTTTTTAATTCTCTAATTTCAAGCGAATTAGTCGCTTTTTGGACGTTTTCGATGGCTTCAATAATATCTTGCATCAATTGGCGATTGTTAAGTTTTTTCACGTCTTTCCAAAATTTTTCATTGGCAATTGTAATCATTCGGTGGTGATTTTTGATTTGAGATAATCCAAAACTTTATCCATTTCAACTTTTGGTTTAGTTTGGTACAAGGCAATTTGTTCATTCAAAACGGCATCTTCTTTATCCTCCAAACTCATATCCTCCCATTCGCCCGTTGTCACATATTTTTGGCGTAGGTTTTCCCGAATGATTTGTTGGTCACTCGTCAAACGAATGTCTTTGATTTTAACTTTAAATCGTTTAAAAATCTCTAATAAGACATTTTCATCGTCTTCATTGATAACTATGGTCATTTCCTTTGTCATGTTGTACAATTTTATTTTTTGACAAATTTAATTATTTAAAAATTACCCCCCTCAGTATTTTTCCTGTTTTTCCTGAAAACATTTATTTTGAAATCAAAATGATGCCTTTTATTGGAAAAATTAAAGATTATGACAAGACTTTATTTCAAAAGCGCATGAAACTGTGTTTTCAACTTTGCCCATTTAAAATCAAAATCCATCGGCGGTTCAGTCAATATCCCTTTGTACGGCTCTCCCATTTTTAAGTAATTTTTATACAAAAACGAAGCAGGAATGCCCCATTTTTTCATAAATTCTAAACGCCCATCGTTCTTTTTGACTCGTCCAGTTGATTTTGCTTGGAAATGATATACGCGGCTTGCGCCAATCCCTTTAAATATGCGGCATCCATCCTGCGAGCCACATTTTCATCGAAAAATCTGGGTCACTATACATGCCAGGACTGAATTCGATGCTAAACCCACCAATTGCCAACCAAGATGCACGACTCACAAGAAGCGGAGGCCAGGACGAACCCGACCAATCGGGCATACTATATTTTTGATATTCTGCCAATAATTTTTCTTTTTGAAAAACAGCGACATCACGACCATAATCCGCAACGATGATGTTTTCAGCAGTTGTCGGACGTGGTTCAATCATTGTTGCAGACAACATAAAATATTGACTATCAATATTTTGAATTTCATCAGCAAGATGTTTGTCCCATTCAGGCAAGACGTACATATCGTCATTTAGGTAAACAATATAATCCTTTTTACATTTGCCAAATCCCAAATTGACAGCTTGACAAATGCCGATATTCGTTGGTGAGGCGGTGTAAGCGACCCCCTCAGTATCTGCCCATTTTTGCGTGCCGTCTGCGCCTTCGTTGATGTGTAAAACGATTTGATGTTGGAAAGTGGAATTTTGGCGAATGCTCTCAACGCAAAGTTTGAGCATGTCCAGATTGTTCCATGTGGGTATAATGATTGAAAACATGTGAAAGACATTTTGGTTAAACTGATTTCCAATATTGGTTTTCAGAGTTTTGAATTCGGTCTTTACACTAACGATGGGCTAAGATTAAGGGTTGCGTGTGATTTTTTGGTAGGTACGATGTTTGAAAGGATATTTAGATGAACGGCTTTTTATGGGAAACTTTTTATAAATTAATGGTTCCGCGCATCTAAACCCCAAGACAGTTTTTCCCGCAAAGTTTTCAAATACGTATCGCCATGAAGCTGAACGAGTTTAGTCGTAAAATCAGCACTCCGCACAGCGAGTTGAAAATCGGAATTAACGACGGCAAAACGTGAATCGAGGGTACAAAGGAAGTTATCTGCCCGTCCTTCAATCTCAAAACTAATAACAGAACGGTCGCTGACGACGACAGGACGGGCATTGAGATTATGCGGCGCAACAGGCGTTATCACAAAATTATCAGAATTTGGAAAAACAATCGGACCACCGCAACTCAATGAATAACCCGAAGAACCCGTTGGCGTGGCTATAACCAAGCCGTCTGCCCAATAAGAATTGAGGTATGCACCGTTAAGATAGGTGTGAATGGTAATCATCGAACTGGTATCGCGTTTCAAAATAGTAAAGTCATTGAGGGCAAAACGCACATCGTCAAAGATGGGCAGATTGGATTCGAGGTGTAAAAGCCGCCGCCCTTCGATGCTGAATTGCCCTTGAATCAGCATTTGCACCGCTTCTTCAATACGGTTTTTGTTGATATTCGCTAAAAAACCCAGTCGCCCGAGGTTAATACCCATGATCGGCACATCGGAATCGCGTACAAGGGTGATGGCATCCAAAATCGTTCCGTCGCCACCTAAGGTAATGACGTAATCGAACACATGAATTTTGAAATCGAGATAAGACTGAAAAAGAGCGATATCACGTTTGAAAGTCACTTTGTCTTTTATCTGTTCAAAATAGGGTTCATATATATACGTGTTAACCCCCTCAGTATGTAGGGCATCAAAGAGGGCTTGCACATGCGGCACATCTTCTGGATGAAGGACTTTGCTATAAATGGCGACTTGCATGGTGCAAAAGTAGTTAAAGGAAATGATGATTGTTAGTACAAACCACCTTGAATATTAGAAGGGTTGGAAGATATCGAAGACTGAAATATACCGTTTTTTGTAACTTTGTCGTTTTAATGTGTATAAAACATAAAACATAAAACATAAAACATAAAACATAAAATATGACCGTTTTAAAAGCCGTTTTAACCAGCTTTATTTTTTTGATTGTTCATAACGTACAAGCATCAGGCTATTTTGAATTCTCTCCATTGGTTCGTTCTGCCTATGAAAAGGCGATGGCTTTGCGATTAACGGAAGCAACAGCGCAAATTGCGCAACTTCGCCAAGCGGAACCCGACAATTTGATGTCCTATTATGTGGAAAACTATGTGGATTGCCTTCGTGTTTTTGTTGGTGAAGAAAAATCGGACTATGACCGTTTGTCAAGAAACGAGGAAAAAAGGCTCAATATACTGAGGGGGGGGGACAGCGACTCGCCTTACTATTTGTTTACGCAAGCGCAAGTGAAATTATTGTGGGCGATGAACAAAGCGAAATTTGGCGATTATTTAGCGGCTTTCAATGCCACGAGTACGGCTTTTGAGCAATTGGAACGAAATCAGAAGAAATTTCCGACGTTTATGCCGAATAAAATGAGTTTAGGTGTGCTTCATGCTGTTGTCGGTTCTATTCCAGATAACTATAAATGGGGTTTGAAACTGGTTTCAGGTATGAAAGGCACGACTGAACAAGGGCAAGCTGAAATTGAGGAAGTGATTCGTTATGCGAAAAACAACGATTTCGCTTTTGAACAAGAGGCTATCGTTATGTATGCTTTTTTGATGCTGCATTTGAACAATGAAAATGAAAGTGCTTGGGCAATCGTTAATACGCCAAAATTAAAACCCAAAGAGAATATGCTCGCCGCTTTTGCCTTGTCAAATGTCGCTATGCGAACAGGGCGCAATGATAAAGCAATTGAAATACTGCAAAATCGTCCGACAGGAGGGGCTTATTTGGCATTTCCATATCTCGATTATATGTTGGGCTTGTCTAAAATGTATCGAGGTGATGGTGATGCCGATGTTTATCTAAGGCGTTTTACGACTCAATTCAAGGGACGCAACTATATTAAGGAGGCTTATCAACGTCTCGCATGGCAGGATTTACTGAGGGGATCGTGGAAAGATTACAAAGGTTGGATGTTGAGTGCGTTGACAATGGGGCGTGCAGATGTCGGTGGCGACAAGAATGCTTTGAAAGAAGCGAAATCGGGTGTTGCACCTGAACCGACATTGTTACGAGCGCGTTTGTACTTCGATGGTGGTTATTATCAAAAGGCTTATGAACATTTGAAAGTGAAAGATGAGAATAGTTTTAGCGATGTTTCGCAGAAATTGGAATACACATATCGCATGGGTCGCATTGCCCAAATGCTTAAAATACCAAGTGTTGCCATTCCTTTTTATGATAAAACGATACAGAACGGAAAAGATACGAAGTTCTATTTTGCTTGCAATGCGGCTTTGCAATTGGGTTTAATTTATGAGTCATCAAATCAAAAATCCAAAGCACGAGAGTTTTATAAGTATTGTCTGGCTTTGAATCCCGACGACCATGCCGACGCACTTCATGCAAAAGCTAAATCGGGTTTGAGTCGTGTGCGTTAGTGACACATATATATATGATGTCAAAGTTTTGGGATTGAACTGTGGTTTATCAAAAAGCCTGCGATAGTGACACATATATATGGTGTGCGGTTTCCATTTTGAGTTTAAAAAAGTAGATATGAAAAGAATAGCTTTCCTTTTGTTGTTGCCTTTGTTTCAAAACCTAACAGCACAGACCTTGACGGGTTTCTCCGCACGATTCAATGATGCCTATATGGATTGGGATATATACGTGGACAGTATCGACGGCTCGGCAGGTAACTTGACGATGACTTGGCAACATCCCGACGACTGGACGCAATGGAGTTACCGAATGGGTGACCGTTCTGGAAACATCAAAACCAAATGGCAAAAGGATTTGACACAGTGGGAGACGCGCGGAGAGAACAAAACGGTGTCCGCACAAATGATGTGGACGAACGACCCAAGGCAATGGCGTGTGACGGACAACAAGTTCAGCCTTGAACTCACGTGCCGTTATGGAAACAACTGGAATGAATGGCTGGTTGACGACAGTAAGCGTGGCTACTTTCGGGTCATTACCCGTTATGATAACGACCCAAGAGATTGGATAATCGAAGACGAATTGGACTCCTCAGTATCTTTTCCTATGAAGATGACATTATTGCATCTGGTATTGTATAATAGTGTACCGAAACGATGATTTTGATAAATTGAGACTATTCCACAGTAAAGGTGTATTGTTCCAGCTATTTTGAAGTAATTC